>NZ_JBSSCS010000017.1:0-61928 GCF_054060015.1 Thermostichus sp. MS-CIW-25 | reverse complement strand
TTGAATGGTGCGAATGTGATTGCGCTTTTGGGGGCTGCTGTAAACCAGCCTAGAGGTTCGTGGTTGGCTTGCCAACTGCAGGGCTACCGTTCGCGTCAGCGGGCCGGAGGCCTTAAGCCCGCCCTGTACTGCGAAGCAGTCAGGGTCGGGTAGTTTACTCTTAAAGGGCTCAGCCCTGGCCTACAACCCGGTTCAACCCCTTGAGAAAGCCTTAGGAAACATTCAGAGAGCGGCCCACGTTCCTAAAGGCAGCTTGCACCTGAGGCCAGCGGGATTCCTGGGTAGAGGCCGTCAGCGTGTAGAGGCGATGGTGCCGAACGGTTACCGTCACCACCTCATGACGAAGCTGGGATCCCATATCGGTTTGGTATTCCAGCAGGTAATAGGGGTGCTCCTGCCGCTCAAAGGCTTCGGCAGCCAACAGCTTGGCCGAGCGACCGGATCCCTCAGGAGCAATGATCTTCTCCGCCACCAACTGCCCCACCTCATCCGGGCTGCCCAAATCGGCAATCGTCTCCCCCTTGTCAAACGGGGCGATCATCAGGCTGACGTTCTCGGTCTCGTACACCAGGTCGCGCAGGAGTACCACCGGCCCTTTCCCCGGCCCAAGATTGACCGCCACCATGCCGTTGGGGTAAGCAAAAGCAAAGGCTCCGCTGGGATCCCTGTAGGCCCGTAGGTTAGAGCCTGCGGAACAGGCACCGACCACCAAGCTGAGGCAGACACAGAGCAGCAACAGCGCTCTAGACAGCCACGGGCTGGTTGCGTAAGTGGGCCACAGGCCTGATCGGGCAGAATGCGCGCCTCGTGCTGCTGACATTGCTGGGATCCTCTCCTCAGGTGGGTTGCCTATTCTTCCTTTATCATCCTAGTACGAGCGCGCCAGCTCTAACCCCTTGGCCTGGGTGCCGGGCGTGCTCAGGCCTGAGTATCCAGCCCAGTTGGCCGGACTGCGCCCACGGAAAACTCCGGCTCAGCAGCGTGGTCGCCGATGTCGGCTGAGACTGAAAACAGGGGATCCTACCGGCCTAAAAGCAACTGCCGCTATTGGGGGAGCCGCTTCTCGAAATCCAGATCCGGTAGCGGCAGGTTGGCCTGGGCACCTCCTTGGCCGGTGAGCATTGCCAAGCGGCGGGAGATTTCGTCGTCCATAGCCATTTCATCCAGTTGGGCAGCAATCTGCTCGCTGCGATCTTCCGAGAGTTCGCTCATGGCTCGGGATTTGAGCTGGCGAGCCTGGATAGCATTCTTTGCCGCCTCAAATTGGGACTTGGCCGAGTCGATGTTGTAGGAGTTGTTGACGCGGGTCATCTGCTCCAGAGCTTGGTTCACCTCGTTGATGTCTTTGAGGTTGCTCAGCTCGCTCTTGTAAGCGGCCAATCGCTCTTTCTCGCGGGCCAGCTTTTGCTTGGCGGCTTTGACGTAGCGCTCGGCAGTTTCCACGTTCTCCTTAAGGGGGCCGAGAATGGCCTCAATTTGCAGCGCTTGGGACATAGCCAGGCGGGCAGCCTCTTGATCGCCCCGTTGGGCGGCCAGGCGAGCTTTGTTCTCCAGGGCCTGGTACTCCCGCACCTTTTGCATGTACTTCTGCTCAGCCCGCTGATAGGCGGCTACTTGGGTGGCAACGGCTTCCGTGAGACGCTGAACCGTCTCCTGCATCCTGCGTAGGGATTCTTCCGCCACCATCACCGCCCCTGTGCCACCTTTCTCCACCGGGATCCCCCACAGCCAGTTCCAAGTTCCGACGATGACGCTGCCGGCCCGTTGCCCAAAAATGCCGTAGATAATCTTGCGTGCGCCCATGGCCTGACCCTCCTGCTTGTGCGTGCCTCTACTGTATTTAACTTTCTCCCTGACTGGAAAGATCCCAGGGATCCGGCAAGTGGACAAATTCAAATCCCCGCTTCTTCAAAGCTGGGATCAACTGCCGCGTCACCTCAGCCACTTGGGATCCCCCCTCTACCCCATCGTGCAGCACGATCAAGGAGCCAGGCCGCACCTGGGCCAGCACCCGCTCCACTACCACCGATACCGGTGGGATCAGCCAATCCTCAGGCACCACGCTCCACATCACCGGACAAAAGCCCCAACGGCGCAAATCCGCAAGCGTCTGCGGCCAAAACAAGCCATTGGGCGGGCGCACAGCCCGATAATCGTCAGGGATCCCGCCACAGGCAGCCACCAGGGCAGCTTGGCTGCGCTTCAGGCTCTGATAAAGCTCTCCAGGGGCAAGCTCGGTAAAAGGGCGATGCTGCCAGCCGTGAAGGCCAATGCGGTGGCCTTGTTGGCGGATCTGACGGGCCAGGTGGGGCCAGCGCTGCACCCGTTCTCCCAACACAAAAAACGTGGCCGACACCTGAAAATCCATCAAAACCTGCAACAAAGCCGGAGTGTACTCAGGGTGAGGGCCATCGTCAAAGGTCAGAGCCACCCGCTGGGTATGGGGATCTGCCGGCAACTCCCACAGGCCGTCGGGAAAGAGGGTCTTGAGGCCCCAATGCAGGGGTGGGTAGAGAGATGGGGGCAGGATTTGCTGAGAAGAGAAGAGCATTGTGGTGAGCTGTATGTTGTCCAGAACCAGAGGGCAATGCTTTGGGTGATCAACTGGGTAACAAATTTAGGTATTGCCGATTGAGCCAACCAATTGAAAAAATGGGCATGAGCATTGTAGCCCGCAAAACGGAAATCAGGGTTGGCGGGCCCGTCGATGGGCTTTTGGATCTCGTCCTAGCCAGTTGTGATTACAGATTGTGCCTACAGATTGTGATTACAGAAGTTGCCATTGGGTGTCGGCAGCAGCCCGCCGCTCGAGTTCTTGAGACGGATGTGGGATCCCTTCTGCCCATAGCCCAGATCCGATAGGCTAGATTCACCCTCAAAGTATCAGCTGATGGCTTGGCAAACTCCAACACTGCTGCTGGTGGATGGTCACTCTCTGGCCTATCGCTCCTTCTACGCCTTTGCCTACAGCCGCGAGGGGGGGTTGCGCACTTCCACTGGGATCCCCACCAGCGTCAGCTTTGGCTTTTTGAAATCGCTGTTGGAAGTCTTGGACAAATACACCCCTACCCATGTAGCCGTTGCCTTTGATACACGGCAGCCCACTTTTCGCCACGAGGCCGACGAAACCTACAAATCAGGCCGCCCGGAAACGCCACCGGAGTTTATCGAAGATGTGGAGAACCTGAAGCAGGTGTTGACGGCACTACGCATCCCGATTTTGGTGGTGCCTGGTTTTGAAGCCGATGACATTTTGGGCACCCTCAGTAGGCTAGCCCCCCAAGATTACCGGGTGCAGATCTTAAGTGGCGATCAAGATCTGTTCCAGTTGATCGATACCGATGGAAGAGTTCGGGTTTTGCACCTCAACAGCAAAGATCGCATCAGCGAGTTTGGCCCCGAACAAGTGAAAGAAAAATTGGGCATCTGGCCTTGGCAGGTGGTGGATTATAAGGCCCTCTGTGGTGACCCTTCTGACAACATTCCCGGGGTGAAAGGGATCGGCCCCAAGCGAGCTGTGGAGCTGCTGGAGCGCTACGGCAGTTTGGATGAAATTTTCGACCACCTGGACGAGATCCAAGGAAAAGTCCAGCAATACCTCAAAGAAGGGATCCCGGCGGCCCATCACTCGCAATTTATGGCTCGGATCAAATGCGACGTTCCTCTTTCTCCCGACTGGGAGAGCATGAAATTAACCGGGTTTGATCAAGCAGAATTGCTGCCGCTGCTGGAAAAATTGGAGTTTCACAGCTTCATCGCCCAAGTGCGCAAAATACAAACGGCTTTGGGGGGGATCCCAACCGAGGCAGAGGTGGTTGGCGCTTTTAATCCCACCGGGGATCCCGCAAACGCTCCTGACGAAGCCCTGTGGTTTGATTTTGCCCTCGATCCCGTCCCTTCTCTGCCGGCGGTGCGCATCATCGATACGCCGGAGCAACTGGAGCTTTTGCGGCAAGAGCTGCTGGCCTGCCCAGGGATTGTAGCTTGGGATACTGAAACCACCAGTCTAGATCCACGGGATGCCCAATTGGTGGGGATCGGCTGTTGTTGGTCAGAGGGAGATATCGCCTACCTGCCCATCGGCCACCGCCAGGGATCCAATCTGGATTGGGAGCTGGTGAAACAAAGCCTGCAGCCCCTCTGGGAAGATCCCAACCGACCCAAAAGCCTACAGAACTGTAAGTATGATCTGAGCATTTTCCGCGCCCACGGGATCCGCCTGCAAGGGATCCAGTTTGATCCCATGTTGGCCAGCTACGTTTTGGATCCAGAAGCCAGCCACAACTTGGCCGATTTGGCAGCTACCCATTTGGGTTTGCCAACCACCAGCTACAAAAAGTTGCTGGGCAAGGAACAGTCCATCGCCGACATCCCAATTTCCAGAGTTGCAGAATACTGTGGAACCGACGCCTATTGTGCCTATCGTCTGGTGCCAATCCTCACCGAAAAGCTGCAGAAAACCGATCCACGCCTGTGGGATCTTTTTATTCAAGTCGAGCTGCCCTTGGCCCAAGTTTTGGAAGAGATGGAGTGGATCGGCATTCGCGTTGATACCGAGTTTCTGAGGCAATTTTCCCAAGAGCTGGAACAAGAGCTGCAAAGTTTGGAGCAGAAAGCCTATGCCCAGGCCGGAGAGACCTTCAACCTCAATTCTCCCAAACAACTGGGATCCCTGCTCTTTGAAAAGCTGAAATTGGACATTCGCAAAACCCGCAAAACGGCTACTGGCTATTCCACTGATGCCTCAGTTTTAGAAAAGCTAGAGGGGGATCATCCTCTCATCGAAACCATCGTGCAATACCGCACCTTGGCCAAGCTGAAATCGACCTATGTGGATGCTCTGCCTGCCCTGGTAAGAAGCGATACCGGCAGAGTCCACACCGACTTTAACCAAACCGTTACTGCCACCGGCAGGCTCAGCTCCTCAAACCCCAACTTGCAAAATATTCCCATTCGCACCGAGTTCAGTCGCCGGATTCGACAAGCTTTTATTCCCCAAGAGGGATGGCTATTGGCGGCAGCAGATTACTCTCAAATTGAGCTGCGCATTTTGGCCCACCTCAGCCAAGAACCTGCCTTGCTGGAAGGCTTTCGCTCAGGGGAAGATGTGCATACCCTGACCGCCCGCCTGCTCCTGGAAAAACAGGAAATAACCAGCGAAGAACGCCGCCTGGCCAAAACGATCAACTATGGGGTGATCTATGGCATGGGAGCGCAGCGCTTTGCCCGCACTGCGGGGGTTTCTTTGTCGGAAGCCAAGCAATTTTTACGGCGATTTAACGAGCGCTACGCCGGCATTTTTGCCTATCTGCGCTCCACTGAAGCCTTTGTGGAAAAGCATGGCTATGTAGAAACGATCTTGGGTCGCCGTCGCTATTTTCCCAATTTGTCTCGTCTGACAGGCCATCGCAAACAAGCGGAATTGCGGGCAGCTGTGAATGCTCCCATTCAGGGATCCGCCTCGGACATTATCAAAGTAGCAATGGTGCGCCTGCGGCAAAAGCTGCAGAACTTTCGTTCCCGCTTGCTCCTGCAAGTGCATGATGAGCTGGTGTTTGAGGTGGATCCCTCGGAATGGCAGGCCCTAAAACCGCTGATCCAAAGGGAAATGGAAGGAGCAGTGCCCCTCTCCATACCGCTGGTGGTGGATATCCAAATTGGCCACAATTGGAAGGAAGCCAACTAGACCATGGGAGGCAGAAAACCCCAGGTTTGCAAGGAAAGGGATCCCGGCTCCGTGAAAATGTTAAGCTATGTAAAAGCGTTTGTTGTTTTCTTATGACTGTTGAGATTTACACCTGGCGTTTTTGTCCCTTTTGCATCCGGGCTAAGCAACTGCTGGATCGCAAAGGCGTGAAGTATATCGAGTACGCCATCGATGGAGACGAGGCAGCACGGGCGGAAATGGCCAAGCGGGCCAACGGCCGCCGTTCGGTGCCGCAAATTTTCATCAACGACCAGCATATCGGCGGCTGCGACGATCTTTACGCGCTAGAGGCTCGCGGCCAGTTGGATCTGCTCCTACAGCAGGCCAGCTAAGCCTCAACTGTATCTCTCATCACTTTGTAGCCTGTTTAACTTGAGCGCGAGCCTGCTTCACCATGGCAATTAAGGTTTGATGGGCGTCCTCGGAGTCCCGCAGGGGGTGGTCGAAGCGGATCCGCAGCGTTTGTACGGCCCCGTCGACCTGCACCCGCAAGTCCATCCCTTCCGGGTCAATGGCCTGCATGCGGGCTTGGGTAACTCCTTCCACCTGGCCAAAGACCCTGGCGTAGAGGGCTATTGCATCGGCATGATCTTCGTTCATGTGCTTGCAGATGCGCTCGCTAACTTGGGGGGTGAGAGGATCGCCCATGGCAGTTGTTTTTAGCTTACAGCCCTCAGTTTAAAGCTCCCGCCAGTCCACAGTAAACTACCCAACCCTACCCCTGGCCAGTACAATAATGCGGCTAACCCAGCGTTAAAAGCGGCGCTCCCGGATAGGCAGCCGTTTAGGTTTCAGAATAAAAAGGCAGGGATCCCTTCCCCTCCATCCCAGAGAACACCAGGGATCCAGGGGATCAAGCTTGTCCTTGGGCCTGTAGCTCCAACAGCTCATCTGCCATATCCAAAAAAGCCTCCCGATCCAGATAGGAGACATCTCCCACCCACTCCCCCAGCTTGACCACATAGACCTCGCTCAAGGTGGGCCGGCGCTGCAAATCGCGGGAATAGGCTTTCACCAACCCGAGCACCGATTGCTTTTTGACAATTCGCCTGTAGCGGGGATCGTCCTTGGCCCGCACACGATAGACGACTCCGGTCTCATCGCCAATTTCCATCTCAAACTGGCGCTCCCGCACCTCTTCAATGTAGAAGTTGCCATCTTCATCCAGCTTTTCTCGCTCTTCCACCACCACCTCGAAGCGGCGAGTGCGCAACACCTGCCCAAAAAACAATCCCCCATAGGGAATCTCGCGAAAGGCTAGCTGACGGCGGGAGATGGTATAGAGCGGCCCCCACAGGAAGGGATAGAGCAACGAGAGAATCCCGACCAGAAAGGAGATCGCCCCCAGAAAGGATCCCTCGCCGAAAGCGCGGGAAAGAACCAGCAACGCCACGCCCACCAAAATGGCCGTGATGATGCGGCCCGTGCTCTTGAGGGCATCGCTCCAGTAAGCGGCATACTGAAGGCGCGTTGGCACCACCGGAATCACCGATTCGCATTCTTCTGGGGTTAGCTCCAACAACATGCTCCAAGGATCCTCACAATGCCACACTCCATCTGCAACCCTGGTGAGGGCGGGCCAGACCTTATCTTAAAATGAGGCAGGGCTGCTTCGCCGCCGGGCTTGTCTGCTGCCAGTTCTTGCACGCTTCCCATTTCCATGCTGACAGGATCCCATTGCTCCTCGACCGGCCAGGCCATCAGACAGCAGGTGGCCCAATTGGACGAGGGATCCCGTCGCGACAAGGCTTGGCTGGGGGATGCGGTGTTGAGCTTGTTTGCCCGGCAGTGGCTGCTTGGCCCACCTCAAGACTGGCAAGTGCCTTCCCCGCCCAGTTGTGACTTGAATCGCGCAGAACTCTTCACGTGGCTGACCTCCAACCAATTTCTGTCGGCCCTCAGGGATCCCACGCAGGTGGAAGCGGAAATCGGCCTATCTAGGGCGGCTTTGTGCTATGCTGCCTGCAGCGGCAGGGTAGTCAACCGCTCTATTCGCGTCAGCGGACCGTAGGCCTTAAACCCAACAGTCTCACGACTGGATGCAGCCTCAATAGGTTTTGTAGTTGTTGTTTGCAACGGTACCTAAGGGCATTGGGGAACCGCCCTGCACTCGCGTCAGCGGCGCGTAGCGCTTGGGGGAACGCCTGGGGAGATGAGCACCGCTGTCGTAGAGGGGCAACCCAACACGGTAAGTGCTGTCGCAGAACCAGGAACCAGAATCTCCTGCCTAAAGGCAGGGGAGTATGTCAAGAAACAGAAGGTCTGCAAGCAGCGTTTGAATATATCCAGGCGCACCTGCTGCCGCTGTTTGTGAGGCAGGTGAACAACCGCGCCAAAGCTCTGCGTGGCAAACGCCGCTAGCCAGTTTCTCAGCAAAGCAAGAGCGCGGCAGGATTGCTGGACAGGTCGCTTTTTGAGGGGGAAGCGGAATTAATGGGAAGAAGGGGGATCCACCCAGCGCCCATCGGCTTTGATCAGGTCGATCAGCGCCTGGACACCTTCCGATTCCGGCACCCTCTTCACTTCTTCTTTGCCACGGTAGAGGGAGATCACCCCTGGCGTTTTACCCACATAGCCGTAGTCGGCGTCGGCCATCTCTCCCGGCCCATTGACAATGCAGCCCATCACGGCAATGTCCAACCCCACCAGATGCTGAGTTGCAGCACGCACCTTCTGCAGCACTTCCTCCAAATTGAACAGGGTGCGGCCACAAGAAGGGCAGGCCACATACTCCACCATGGTTTTGCGCAGGTTCAGAGCTTGCAAAATGCCGTAGGCCACCGGGATCTCCTTCTCTGGCGCTTCCGTAAGAGAAACCCGAATCGTGTCGCCGATCCCTTCAGCCAAGAGGGTTCCGATCCCCACCGCCGACTTGATGCGGCCATATTCTCCATCGCCCGCCTCGGTGACACCTAAGTGGAAGGGGTAATTCAGGCCCAGGGCATCGAAGCGACGGGCTGCCAGCCGGTAGGCCGCCAACATGACCTGCGGGCGGGAGGCCTTGAAGGAAAGCACCACATTGTGAAAGTCTTGCTCGGCGCAGATTTGGGCAAATTCCAGGGCCGACTCCACCATGCCCTCAGGCGTATCCCCGTAGGTGAAGAGCATCCGCTCTGCCAGGGATCCATGATTGACCCCGATGCGCAGGGCTTTGTTCTGGGCTTTGAGGGTCTGGACAAGGGGGGTGAAGGTTTCCCGGATTTTGTTACGAATGGCCTCAAATTCCGCCTGGGTATATTCTGTGCGACCGGGCTGAGGTTTTTCAAAGATGAACAACCCCGGATTGATGCGCACCTTGTCCACGTATTTGGCCACCTCCAGGGCGATCTTGATGCCGTTGTGATGGACATCAGCTACCAAAGGCACGGGCTTGTAGGTTTGGATCAGCTTCTCCCGAATCGCCTCCATCGCCTTGGCATGGGCCATGCTGGGAACGGTAACCCGCACAATCTCTGAGCCTGCCTCGTGCAGACGGCGGATCCCGGCCACTGCCGCGTCGACGTCGAGGGTGTCCTCGTTAATCATGGACTGTACCACCACCGGGTGCTGGCTGCCGATCAACACATCAGCTACGGCCACCGTGCGGGTGGGGCGACGGGGATAGACCGGTTCTGGGTAGGGCTGCTGGGGGGGGGCGTTGGGCCGATCCAGGGTTTGCATAGCTTGGTCAAGCCAAAAGAGCTGCTCTAGCTTGATTGTAGGTCGGAAACTAACCTGGGGTTCGATTCAGCTCAGGGTAGAGGCTGAGGGGTTCAACCCCGAGGATTTCGACGGGATCCCCAACCCTCAGGTGCTTGCCCGTCTCCGTTCTCGGGATCCACGTATTGATCCCAAGGCGATAGAAATGGTCAAAGCGGCTGGCTTCGGCCCAGGGTGGCAAGGTTTTCTGCCGTTGCGCCACGAAGTGCTTTTGAAAACCGGGATAGGCCTCTCCGCTCAGGGGATCCCGGGTGGGCACCACACAGCGGGTGCAGGGGTTGAGGCCCAGCAGCTCCACTTCCCCGATGCGAAAGCGCACCCCTTGATCTGCGCGGGCAAAGAGACGATCCTCCCAAAAGGCAGAGCAATCCGACAGCTCGATATTCATGCGAAAGCGCTGCCGAACCGCTTCCAGGGTCAAGTTGGGGAACCAACCGGCCACCGTCTCCAGAGTGGCTATGCTGATCAGGGTGGGGCCGTCGGCATAGGGATCGTCTGGAAATCCCCTGACAGGATCCTCCAGCAGTTGCACCGGAAAGCCCAACCAGTGGCTGAGCCAAGTTTGTAAAGCATCCCGCTGCTGCTGCAGGTCAAACTGGGCCGTCTTGCCATCCCCCCACAACTGCACCTGGCCCAACTGGGGATCAAACCGGGCCCGCAGGCGGTGGACTGCAGCATGGCGTTTGCCGTTCACCCGCTTCCCCTCCGCATCCAAGAGGGCGTAGCGCCGATCCCCCTCCAAAGTCCCCCCTGCCGTCAGCCTCACCTCAGACAAAGAGATCCCATCCAGGGACTTGATGGGATAGACCGTTAACCTGGCAACCTGGGGCATGGCCTGTCTGGCGGGATCCCTGGGGGTGGGATCCGCCTTAGCTGCTTAACTGTCGGCTTCGGTGGGATGGTCGGTCATGGGATAGCTGCGGATAAAGTCTCTGGGGGTTACATTCTCTACAAACTTGCGAAAGGCCTCCCGCTCTGCTTCGTCGGCATCTTGGTTCATGGGGATCGAGGCTTCCGCAATGACCTCTTCCACCGTCCAAATGGGAACATGGGCCCGCAGGGCAAGGGCAATGGCATCGCTGGGGCGGCAGTCGATCTCCTGTTTTTTGTCGCCATTCACGGTGACGAGCACCGCGTAAAAAGTATTGTCCAGCAAGGCGTGAATGATGACCCGCTCCAGCTTGATCCCCCACGTCTTCCAGGAGTTGAGGATGAGATCATGGGTCATGGGGCGCAGTGGCTTTTGGTCGTCCAGCGCCTGCAAAATGGCATTGGCCTCTGCTTTTCCCACCCAAATGGGCAGGGCACGACGCTCACTGCTATCGCGCAGGATGACGATGGGGTTTTGGTTAACGGCATCAACCGCAATCCCAGCCACATGCATCTCGATCATGAGCAATTGCCTCCAGCCGGTGATCTAGATCGTATCTACGGGTATCAAAGTTTGGCAACACACTATGAGCTCAGTCGGGGGTTTGGTGGAAGTGGCCTTGATCGGGGGCACCAGCGAGAGCCGCAGCTTGGCCGACGCCCTCAGCCGCCAAGGGATCCCTTGGGTGGCAACCGTCACCACTGAAGGGGCCAGAAGGCTGTATCAGGATTTGCCCGGTCAGGTGGTGGTCACCCGATTTTCGCCGTCATCTCTGGAACAATTCCTGCAAGAACGCCGGATCTGCGTGGTGGTGGATGCCTCTCATCCTTTTGCCCAGCAGATCTCGCAACTGGCCATCCAGGTGACGGCCCAACTGGGGATCCCCTACCTGCGCTACGAACGCCCTCCTGTAGAGCTGGATCCCTGGGTACAGGTGGCACCGGATTGGCAGGGGGTGCTCACAGATGCGGTGCTGGCAGGGCGGCGGGTGCTGTTGACGGTGGGAGTTAAGGTGCTGCCCCTGTTTGTGCCTTGGCAAGACCGCTGCCAACTGTGGGCGCGGGTGCTGCCGGAATCGGTTTCCCAGGCGGTGCAAACGGGGATCCCTGCCGAGCGGGTGATTGGGATGCGCTTACCCCTCAGCTTGGAGCAGGAACTACAGCTTTGGCAACAGCTCAGCCCTCAGGTGGTGATCAGCAAAGCTTCTGGGGAAGCAGGTGGGCTGGGGATCAAACAGGCAGTGGCCAAAACCCTGGGGATCCCTTTGTGGGTGATCCGCCGACCCCCCTTGGACTATCCCTGGTGCAGCCAGGATTTGACAGAGGTGGTGCAGGAATGCAGGCGATGCTTGGGCAGAGCCAAACCTTGAGGTTGCCCGGCTCCGGCCAGACAAGTCAAAACGGCTCTTCGGGGGGCAGGTTGGCGTCGCGATCTTGACGGGATCCCAGCAATTCCAGCCGATCCACAGCGATGATGGGTCTCTGGCGCTCTTCTCCGGTGGATTTGTCTTTCCAGCGATCGAACTTGAGGCTGCCCGTTACTCCGATAAGACTGCCTTTGCGCACATACTCTCCCGCCACCTCGGCAGTGCGGCCCCACAGCTCCAGGTTAAACCAATCAGGCTTGTCTTCCCCTTTGCGGAATCGGTTGACCGCCAAGCTAAAAGTACAGACCACCTTGCCTGACTCAAAGTAGCGCACCTCCGGATCCATGCCGGCTCGCCCCACCAGGGTCACCAGGTTCAAGCTCATGGGTAGTTTCTCCAGACCGCCAGTAGATCTAGCCTTCGTTGTAGCGCTCGCAAGGGATCCCTGTCATCTTTTTGTTTTTGCTTGCGACCGTCAGCTTGGGCTCAGAGCCGATTCTTTAGGATATTTACAGATTTAGCTGCGGGGATCCCGATTGATCTCTGGGAAAAGCCTCTGCTGTGATGGACTTGATGCTCGGGATCCGGATCCGCACTCTGTCGCAAAAGTTTACAATGGCAGAAGCAGTTGAGCAAATGCCAGCCCACCAGACACTCCCACCGGCCAATTGCAGGGCTAGCAGAGCAGGTTCGTTGCTGTGAGAGGACGCATTCGGAAGCATTTCCCATGGAATTCATCTACACATACGCCTGGTTGATCCCCGTCTATCCTTTGGTGGCAGCCTTTCTCCTCGGCTTAGGTATCCTGATGTTCAACGCCTGGACAAGGGCCAACCGCTCTTTGGCTGCCTTTTTGAGCGTGTTCGCGACCGGGACGGCGATGGTTCATGCCTTTGCCCTTTTGGTCAGCCAGGTGCAAGGGCACGAAACCGTCCTCAGAACCATCACCTGGGCCCAGGCGGGATCCTTCTCGGTGGACATGGGCTTTGTCGTGGATCACCTGAGCGCCATGATGCTGGTGGTGGTGACCACGGTGGCCTTTCTGGTGCAGATCTACTCCCATGGCTACATGGCCCACGATCCCGGCTATGTGCGTTTCTACGCCTACCTGAGCTTATTTAGCTCCTCGATGCTGGGCTTGGTGGTCAGCCCCAACCTGGTGCAGATCTATATCTTCTGGGAGCTGGTGGGGATGTGCTCCTACCTGCTCATTGGCTTTTGGCACGACCGGCAGGCAGCGGCAGAAGCAGCGCAAAAGGCGTTTGTGGTCAACCGGGTGGGAGATTTCGGCCTGCTGTTGGGCATTTTGGGCTTTTACTGGATTTCCGGTACCTTCGCGTTTGATGAGATCGGGCGCAATCTGCAGGAGATGCTGGCTAGCGGGGCAGTGAGCAGCAGCTTGATTGCCCTGTTTGCGGTGTTGGTGTTCTTGGGGCCGGTGGCCAAGTCGGCTCAGTTCCCGCTGCATGTGTGGTTGCCGGATGCTATGGAAGGTCCCACGCCTATCTCGGCTCTCATCCACGCGGCGACGATGGTGGCGGCTGGGGTATTCCTCTTGGCCCGCATGTTCCCGGTGCTGGAAGGGATCCCGGTGGCCATGGACATCATCGCCTGGACGGGGGCGGGCACAGCCTTCTTGGGGGCCACCATTGCCATCACCCAAAACGACATCAAAAAAGGCTTGGCCTACTCCACCATTTCCCAGCTGGGCTACATGGTCATGGCCATGGGGTGCGGCGCCTATGGGGCGGGCCTGTTTCACCTGATGACCCACGCCTACTTTAAGGCGATGCTCTTTTTGTGCTCTGGCTCAGTTATCCACGGCATGGAAGCGGTGGTCGGCCATGACCCGGTTTTGGCCCAAGACATGCGCCTGATGGGGGGGTTGCGCAAATACATGCCGGTTACGGCCATCACGTTTTTGATCGGCACGTTGGCCATTTGTGGGATCCCGCCCTTCGCCGGCTTTTGGTCTAAAGACGAGATCTTGGGCGCTGTTTTCGAACGGAACCCAGCTCTGTGGGGGGTGGGCTTCCTCACCGCCGGGATCACCGCCTTCTACATGTTCCGCATCTACTTCCTCACCTTCGAAGGGGAGTTTCGCGGCACCAACCTGAGACTGCGGCAGGAGGTGGCCATCAGCCAGGGCCGTCCTGTGCCAGCTTTTGCCTACGTTTTTGCGGGGAAACAACCGGCCTTTGGCCCTGGAGCCATGAACATTCAAGAAAAACCCCAGCCCAGCAGCCATCCTGAAGCCCACGAAAACCTGCACGACGGAGATGCCCATGCCTCAGAGCCCCATGAGTCCCCTTGGTCGATGACCTTCCCGCTGTTGGCTCTGGCCGTCCCTTCTGTGCTGATTGGCCTGGTGGGTACCCCTTTTGCCAACTTCTTTGAAGCTTTCATCCACCCACCGACTGAGTCTGTGGCAGAGGCAGGCTCGATTTTGCCGCTGGTGGCAGCAGAGTGGCAAGAGGTGCTGGCGGGCCATTTCGATTGGGCAGAGTTTCTGATCATGGCGGGTAGCTCCGTGGGCATGGGGCTGATCGGCATCACCTTGGCCAGCTTGATCTACTGGCAAAAGCGCATCGACCCGGGCACCTTCCCCCAAAGCCTGCAGCCGCTCTACTACTTCTCCCTCAACAAGTGGTACATTGACGACCTCTATGAGCGAGTCTTTGTGCAGGGCACCCGCTTCGTGGCACGGGAGGCGCTGGAGGTGGACAGCCGCATTGTGGATGGTGTGGTCAACCTGACGGGCTTGGTGACCATGGTGAGCGGCGAGGCGATGAAATACCTGGAGAGCGGCAAGGCCCAGTTTTACGCTTTGATTATCTTTGCAGCGGTGGTGGTGATGGTGGTGGCATCAGGGGTAGGGTTCTAGCTCGAAGGCGAGGATGGATCCGGCCTGCTTGGCCAAGGGATCCCTCAGCCTAGAACTGCTGCTATGCTACGGAGCAAGTTAAGCGGATCCCTTGTTGCAATGGCCCCGCGTCGTCTTACGTCGATTTCGGATCCCCTGTTGGCGGAAAAGCAAGGTCAGAGGGAGCGTGTCTTGGCCCTGAAAAATCGGATCGAAGCGATCCTCTATTTGAAGGGGCAGCCTCTGGAGCTATCGGCCCTGGCCCAGTTGGCCCATTGCAGTCGCGACGAAGCCTACGATGCGCTGCTGGAATTAATGGAAGACTATGCCCATCGCGATTCTGCCCTGGAAGTCCTACAGGTGGGGGAAGGGTTTGCCCTGCAGTTGCGGGAGCCGTTTTTGGAGCTGGCCAACCAGCTTTTACCCCCTGAAATTGGGGTGGGTGCTACCCGTACCCTGGCTACAATCATTCTGCGTGGCCCGCTCTCGCAAGCCGATTTGGTGGAGTTGCGCGGCCAAGGTGCTTATCAGCACGTGGCAGAGTTGGTGGAAAAAGGCTTTGTGACCCGCTATCGCAAAGAAGGCTGCCGTTCCCCTTGGTTGCGCGTGACGGATAAATTTCATCGCTACTTCACAGTAGATGAGCTGGCCAAAAAAGCAGCAGAGGCAGCCTCCTTCCCCGAACAGTAAAAAGGATCCCCGATAAGGGGATCCAGACCAAAAGGATCCCAGCTTTACCCGACGAAGGGATCCCTTCTCAAGCGCCCGTCAAAGTTGGTGTTCGGGCTTTTACTACTTATTAGGCTGAGGGGTGACCCGCAGATAGGGCTTAATTTCCTTGTAGCCTTTCGGGAACTTCTCTTTCAGCACTTCCGGATCTTTCAGCGAAGGCGGAATGATGACATCGTCACCGTCTTTCCAGTCGGCGGGAGTGACAACGTTATACTTATCCGTCAACTGCAGGGCATCGATCACCCGCAGGAGCTCGTCGAAGTTGCGGCCTGTGCTGGCCGGGTAGGTAAGAATGAGGCGGATCTTCTTATTGGGATCAATAACGAACACCGAGCGCACCGTCAGGGGCAGCCCTTCTTGGTTGATGTTGGTTTGATCCAACATGTCGTAGAGCTGAGAAACCTTGCGGTCTGCATCCGCCAAGATGGGATAGTTCAGGGTGGTGTTCTGGGTTTCCTCGATGTCTTTTACCCAGCCGACGTGGGAGTCCACATCGTCCACACTGAGGGCGATCACCTTCACACCCCGCTTTTCAAATTCGGGCATCAGCTTCGCAACAGTGCCTAGCTCCGTGGTGCAGACCGGCGTGTAGTCGGCGGGGTGAGAGAACAACACCACCCAGCTATCCCCGGCCCAAGAGTAGAAATCGATTTCGCCGTGGGTAGACTTTTGCGTGAAATTGGGAGCAGTATCGCCAAGTCGGAGAGACATACGCTCTTGATCCTCCGTAAAAGGGTTCAATCCGGTGAGACAGGGATCCGAATCCTTCGATCCGATCCCTCCCGATCTTGCCACATAACTCCACTTTTCCGAGCGGATTACAGGTGATTTTAAGATTCTTGCTGGCGGGAGGGAGTGCTCCTCCTCTTCCCTGACGCCTTGCGCCCAGGCAGAACGTAAACAATTGCTGCGCGGATCTTAACGTTCCTTAAGTTCTTTGCTGCAGCGGTAGCCCCCTAGAAGTATGCTAGGTAGCACTAGATCCTCTGACGTAAGGTAGGCCATGGAAGAATTGAGGCAAGACGCAGAAACCGTTACACCTTGCAGCTTGGCCACCCTGTGGGCGCAAAAATATGTAGACGAGCTACGGGCACAGGCTGCCTTGGGCGAGCTGCCAGGCGCCCCTCTAGCTGACAAGGTGAAGGGATCTTTGCGCTTTGCCAGCTCCCAGGCCTGGGCGAAGACGGAGCGGCTCTTGGCTGCTGAAATACCGAGGCAGCGGCTGGATCCGGACTTGATTGATCCCTGGCAAATTGCCGAGGATTCCCAGGAGTTATTTGAAAAGGCAGCAGCAAGTTGTGGGGAGGGCCTCTCACCAGCCCGCTTTTCGGTAAAGATCGCGCCATCTTGTGGCCAGCTGCGGGCTCGCTACAGCAAGCCGGATCCGCGGGTACTTGGCTTTTTAAGCATGCAATTTCACTACACGGGGCAAATGGTCCTGCAGGCTCTGCTGCCCCAGGAGCGGGGTCTCTTCCACCCCTACTTGAAGGTTATGGATGACCACCTGTACATGCCTTTGCAGAGGATGTACGAGGCCGCTGCCGCCCAGGCAGGCGATCACTTTTCTGCGCCTTTGGCTGCTATTCAAGAGCTCTTGCCCCTGGTTACCAGCGTGGCAGAGTCCATTTGTGCCGAGGTAGCCCAACGTTTTCCGGACTATCACTGCGAAAGCGGTCCCTTGACAGATCTGAACGTGCGGATTTCCAGCATCCGCGATGTGGAGATGTTTCAGGTGTACTTGGGCCTCTGTGCCCTAGAAGGCAGCATGGCGGCTATCCAGCAGGAGCTGTTTCCCCTCTGTGTGATGCTCTACCCCCCTTTGAAAGTGAGCTGGGAGCTGGTACGGCAGATGCTCAAGCTCTTGGATAAGGTTCTGAGGTCTGGTCTCAGCCAGGCCAGCTATGCCGTCCTGCTGCCCTACCTCCAGGCAGTGCAGGGTATGTTCTCGCTGGAGGTTTTTCCTGAAAATGACCCCATCTGGAGCCATCAGCCCGATGTGATGCGCTTTATGGAGACGGCGCAGAATCTGTTGCAAGAATTGCTGGCTCAAAAAGCTTAAAGGCCAGTTAACGCCACCATTCCTATTCCCGCTCGCGACCTCCCAGTTACGCAAGGAAGGGAACATTGGCAGTTGCTGCTCAGCCTGCCTGCAGCTTGGGATCCACCAGCTCGGCTACGAATTGGTGCAGGATGGTGACATAGCGCTCTCTGGCCACTTCCAGCAAATTGTTGTGACCGGCCCCTTCGATAGGCACCAAGCGTTTGGGATCCCTCGCTGCTTGATAAAGGGTTTCAGCGTGCCAAAAGGGGATCAAACGATCATGGGTGCCGTGCAAAATCAGCAGCGGGCAATCGATCTTGGCAATGCGGCTGAGGTTATCGAAGCGATCGAAGGGCAGCAGCGGGATGCGGGTTAAGACGCGAAAGGCTGTGACGAAGGTGGATTCCAGGATCACGCCCCCCACCGGCTTTTGGGCTGCCAAATAAACCGATGGCCCACCCCCTACTGATCTTCCATAGACCAAGATCCGCTCCGGCGGGATCCCTTGGGCAACTAGGTAAGTGTAAGCGGCCTCGATATCTTTGTAAGCGCCGGCCTCGGAAGGGATCCCTTCGCTGGTGCCGTAACCGCGGTAGTCGTAGGCCAAGACGGCAAACCCAGCCTGCTGCAGGTGCACCAAGCGGGGCAGGATATCCCCCAAGTCTTCAGCGTTGCCATGGCTATAGAGGAGGGTATAAGCAGCAGCCGGATTGGGCAGATATACCGCTGAAATCTGCAGCCCATCAGAGGTCGTGAGCTTGAGAATGGCGTCCCCATCTCGATAGCTGGCGGGCTGGGGCAGAAAGATCAGCCGCTCCGATTGAAACCAGCCCAGCCAGAGCAGGTAGCCGTACACCACCAGCCCGACCAGCAGCAAGGATCGCCCCACGCGCAGCCATGGGAAGGATCCCCAAACTAGTTGTAGGAGATCTCGGTGGGGCATTGACAGGAAGGCATCGACAAGTAAGTTAAGCTCAATTTGCGGCACTTGCCCAAGGTTCTGCGCTGCTTACAGGCAACCCCTTTCCCATAAGGGAAGAGGGGAGCAGGAAAACTGCATCCTTCAGGGCTCCGCTTGAGAGAAAAAGCATTTCCAGGTGCAGACCCCAATCCAGTTGACAAGGGTGTGGGCGACAATGGTGACCAACAGGTTTCCCGACAGCCACAAGCCAATCCCCATGAGGATGCCGACCCCACCGGCCCAGACGGCATAGGGCCAGCCCTGCCATCCCAGCCAATGCAAGGCGCCAAACAAGAGGCCGCTCAGCAGGATCCCGCCTGTCCACCCCAAGGGGCTGGCCACCAGAGCTGACAGCAGCACACCGCGAAACAGCCATTCCTCGCTCCAGCCCGGCAGCAGGCCCACCCAAAGGATATCTCCCCACCGCAAGGGATCCGCCACCCAGTGTAAATAGGCAGTGGCTGCCCGACGATAAGCCGGCCAGAACCGGTAAACCCCGCCGCTGAGCAGAGCCACCCCTAGCCCCAGCCCCGTTCCCCACGCCAAGGCCAGGGGATCCCAGCGAAACGGCACGGGAAAGGAGGATCCCAGCCCGATCCAGAGACCCACAATGAGAGCCGAAAACAGGGTGGTGATGCCCATCCCGTTTAAGATCTGTTCGCGCGTGCAGGGCTGGGTCTGGGAAGTCATGGAGGGGGATCCCTGTACTTTAACCCTATTTTTTAGGGTAGAGCGGATCTCGAAAACAACGGCTACCGAAATCCGCACTGGCATTCGGAAACAGAGCTACAGGGGCAGCAGCTTCTGCTGCGATCTTCACGGAACCTCATCAATCCCACCTCAGGTGCTGTTTTAGCAACTGGCCGTGCTGAGTCGATTGCTCCACCCAAACCGCAACTTGATCAGGACTGAGAGCCGAACCCTCTGAGTAGCAAGCCAACCAGGCTCGGTGCAGGGCTTCAGGATCGGTGGGTATCTCCTGCACATCCCAGCCGGGCATGCCCAATTCCCGAAGCAGTGTTTTCACTTTGGGATCGTAGCTGAGACCAAAACAGGCGCAGCCCTCTGCCGCCGCCATCACCAAACCGTGGTAGCGCATGGTGATCGCCAGCCTGACGCCCCGAAAGACTCCTTTCAACAAACAGGGATCCCGAATTTCCAGCACTTGGCTGTGGTGGGGCAGGCGCTGCTGAAGCTGCTGAGCCAAGCGGTAGTCTGGCCCAAGGTCAGGGGATCCGGGAGGGGCTAGCTGGAAGGGCACGAAGAGAAGATGTGCTCCCGTGGAAGCCTGGAGACGCTGTAAACCCTGGCTCAAAGCTTCTAGACAGGCTCCGGTCAGTTGCGGATGGGGACGCAAGACCACAGCAATACGGGGCTGAGGCCACATTTCCCATTCCGGCAAGGTTTTGGACGGTAAATCCCAGACGGGATCCGGAGCTACCTGGTGAGGGATCCCCCACTCTTGCAGCCATTGGGAGGCAACTCCATCCCGCACACTAATGGCCGTGCAACCTGCCAGAGACCGGCGGGCCAGTGCACGAATCCACCCTCGCTGCAGCGGCCCGATCCCTTGGGCCCAGGCAACGGTTCTTAGCCCCCATCGCTGGGCTAGGCCCATTACCCCCAGGTAGTAGAGAGGGCTGCGCCAACTGGTGCGATCCTGCAGCAGGCCACCTCCACCCCAGATGAAAGCCTGGGCCTCCTGGAGACAGCGCCGTAAAGCCAAACTGTTGAAGCGCGGATAGGCCAGCACCCCATAGGTGGCAGCCGTTTCGGCAGGGCGACGGGAGAGCACCACCGGCTGTACGGGGCTGGGCAACTGCTCTAGCTCTCGTAAGAGAGCCAGCAACAACGCCTCATCGCCGGCATTGCCGTAGCCGTAGTAGCCACAGATCAAAACCTGTGGCCGTTTCATCGAGTCCATCTGAGTAACAGGGATCCTAACTCACCCACAGAGTCCTGTGAGGTTGGAAAAGGCCGCGACGGCAAACCCTAGTTGGATGATGACTCCCTGAGCCATTGGATCAAATCGGCCAGGGTTTGGAAGTCCAACAGCGCTTCCGCCAAAGCCTCCAGTTGCTCGGTAGGTAAGAGGCGGATGGTTTCAGACAGGTCTTCCGGCAAAGATCCCAGCTTGCGCCGCAGTTGACTCAGAGTCAGTCGAGCTGCTTCTTGCTGCAGACCTTGCTGCAGACCCTGTTGCAGACCTTGCTGCAGACCCTGTTGCAGACCTTGCTCTAGACCTTGTTTCAGGCCCTCCTCTCGCCCTTCTTTGAGGGCTTCTGCTCGCCACATCTGATAGATGGTCGATTCCCGCACAGCCAGACCTCCCAGAACCCTGCTGATTTCCTCTGGCGTCCATGTTAATCCTGCCAAAACAGCAGTGGCCGCTTTCACCTCTTGCCGTAGCTTTGGATCCTCTATCTCTGCTATTGCTCTGGCCACTTGGCGGAGTCGCGGCTCCGGGTTTTCCGGATCTGCCAACACGGCTAAAGGCAGGAGTCCTGGATATTGAGATAGCACCTCCGGATCTTGTTCCCACAGGCGCAAGACCTCAAAGCGATGAGAAAGGGATCCCCGTTGAAAAGAGGTTTGGTACGCCCGTTCTGACTGGGTTTTTCTCAGGTAGATGACAATCTGCCGCACCTCCTGGTCGGGATAGCGACGGAACAGGCGCAGGCAGTAGTCGGCCATGCGCAAGGGAATGTCGGGATCCGGGTCGGTTTGAAACTCCAGATGCAAAATTAAGTTTTGGGCCCGCAGCAGGATAAGAGAGTCCGCTCGGATGGGCTCGGTGGACAGCTCCGTTGGCTGGAGCTGAGCCAAGGAAACAGGGGATCCCAGTAGCCACCGGGCAAAGGACTCGGGGAACCATTCCACCAAGTACTTGCAGACGTTATCGTAGGCCACAGGATCCCTTTCCTACAAAAGCCGATTCTCCCGATGGCCCCTCTGCCGAGATCAGCCGTAGTACCCTTGGTTGATGCGGTTTTCCAGTTGGTTAGCCCCTTCCTGATACTCGCCAAACACGAAGTTCTCGGCGTTGGCTTTGATCAAGGCCTTTTGCTGCTCTGTCAGGCCTGAGATCTGCAACATGTCTTCCAGGCTCTTGTAGGGGGCATTTTTCACCAGGATGCGAGCTAGGGTGGGATAGAAGCCGGGCAGTTGGCGGTAGTTGCGCAAGATGGTGTTGTTCACGTCAATCGGAGTGTCCAAGTGCTTTACCGGGGGAAGCTCTGCGGCCCTGGCCACAACAGGGATCCCCAAAGGAGCAAAGCACAGACAGAGCACTAACACCACACGAACCAAGATGGACAGCAGCCAGCGCATAGCATCACTTCTCCAAGCAGAATCCAAAAGGCTCATCTGTATAGATTGCTAACATTCTCCGACCATCTAGTGTCTCATCCCCTCCACCCCGAATCGAGGGCCAAGACAGGATTTGGATCCCGACAGAAACAATTTTTAACAACTATGATCAGGAGACAGTCTTTCTTGCCATTCCTTTCGCGGCTGATTGCACCATGTCCGACTTGGCCCTTCTCCACTCGACTCGACTTGACCCCCCCAGCCGGGATCCATCTCCAGGGATCCCACAACCCACGCCTTCTCCGGAGCTGGAGTTGCTGGGGCAGACCGAACTCTTTCTCAGGCGGCACATTGGGCCGGATGCCCGGCAAATTGGGCAGATGTTGCAAGTGTTGGAGCTGAGTTCGCTGCAGGAGCTGGTGGAGAAGGCGGTGCCGCCGGCCATTCGCAGCAGCCAGCCTTTGCAATTGGGATCCCCTTGCCCTGAGCAGCAGGTGTTGGCGGAACTGCAGGCAATGGCGGCCCAGAACCAGGTGTGGCGCTCCTTTTTGGGCATGGGCTATTCCAACACCCTGACGCCACCGGTGATTCAGCGCAACATCCTGGAAAACCCTGCCTGGTACACCCCCTACACCCCCTACCAAGCTGAGATTGCCCAGGGACGGTTGGAAGCCCTGCTCAACTTCCAGACGATGGTGATCGACCTGACGGGGATGGAGATCGCCAATGCTTCCCTGCTGGACGAGGCCACCGCAGCCGCCGAAGCCATGGCTCTTGCCTACACCTTGGCAGGCAGGGGATCCCCAGTTTTCTGGGTGGATCGGGGCTGTCATCCCCAGACGATTGCCGTGGTACAGACGCGGGCGGAACCATTGGGAATCCAGGTGCGCATAGCCGATCCAACAGAACTCTCCCTGGAAAAGGGCTTTGGATTACTCCTGCAGTATCCCAGCACCTATGGGGAAATCCGGGATTACCGGCAGTTGGTGGAGCAGGCGCACCAAAAGGGGATGGTGGTGGCAGTGGCCGCCGACTTGCTCAGCTTGACCCTATTGCAACCCCCGGGAGAGTGGGGAGCGGACATCGTGGTGGGATCCACCCAGCGCTTTGGGGTGCCCTTGGGCTATGGCGGCCCCCATGCGGCTTACTTCGCCACCCGCGAGGCCCACAAGCGGCTGCTGCCAGGACGGCTGGTGGGGATTTCTCAAGATGCTCAAGGCAAGCCGGCCCTGCGCTTGGCGTTACAGACCCGCGAACAGCACATCCGGCGGGACAAGGCCACCAGCAACATCTGCACTGCCCAGGTGCTTTTGGCGGTGATGGCTTCTATGTATGCCGTCTACCACGGCCCCCGCGGCTTGCGACACATAGCCGAGCGGATCCACCGCCAGGCCCATCACTTGGCCACTGGGATCTGCCAGTTGGGTTATGAGGTGGGGCCCGAGCATTTCTTCGATACCTTCTGGGTCAAGGTAGCTTCTCCAGAGCAGGTGCAGGCGATCCAGGCCGGCGCTGCCCAGCGACAGATCAACCTACGCCAGATCGATGACCGGACGCTGGGGATCAGCTTGGATGAGGCCACCACCACTCAGGATCTGCGGGATCTGTGGGAGATCTTCGCCGGAACCCTTCCCCGCAGCGGAACGGAGTCCTTACCGCCAGCTTGGGATCCCGACAGCCCAGGGCCGGATTTGGGCCAGAGCTTGCCGCCTCAGCTCCTGCGTACCACCCCCTACCTCACCCATCCGGTCTTTAACCGTTACCACTCGGAAACTGAGCTGCTGCGCTATATCCACCGCCTGCAAAGCCGGGATCTGGCTCTCACCCATTCCATGATCCCCTTGGGCTCTTGCACCATGAAGCTGAACGCCACGGTGGAGATGATGCCGGTCACCTGGCCGGAGTTTGCCCAGCTCCATCCTTTTGTGCCCCTGGAGCAGGCCCGTGGCTATCAAGCCCTCTTTGCCCAGTTGGAAAAGATGCTGGCGGAGATCACCGGCTTTGCCGGAGTTTCTCTGCAGCCCAATGCCGGATCTCAGGGGGAATATGCCGGCCTGTTGGCTATCCGCCGCTACCACCAAGCCAGAGGGGAAAGCCGGCGGCAGGTGTGCTTGATCCCCACCTCGGCCCACGGAACCAACCCGGCCAGCGCCGTGATGGCGGGGATGCAGGTGGTGAGCGTAGCTTGTGATGAAGCCGGCAATATCGACATTGAGGATTTGCAGGCCAAGGTGGAGCAGCACGGGGAGCGGCTGGCCGCCTTGATGATCACCTACCCTTCTACCCACGGTGTGTTTGAGGAAGGGATCCGCGAGATTTGCCAGATAATCCACGAGGCGGGGGGACAGGTGTACATGGATGGGGCCAACCTCAACGCTCAGGTGGGCCTCTGCCGTCCTGCTGAGCTGGGGGCCGATGTCTGCCACCTCAACCTGCACAAGACCTTCTGCATTCCTCACGGGGGGGGTGGGCCGGGGGTAGGGCCCATTGCCGTGGCCCGCCACCTTGTGCCCTATTTGCCTGGCCATCCTGTTTTGCCCGGCTGTAACGGCCCCGTCAGCGCTGCCCCGTGGGGCAGTGCCAGCATTTTGCCCATCTCCTGGGCCTACATTCGCCTTATGGGATCCGCCGGCCTTACCCTGGCCAGCCAAGTGGCCATCCTCAACGCCAACTACATCGCCAAGCGGCTGGATCCCTACTACCCGGTGCTCTACAAAGGGCCGGGGGGGTGGGTGGCCCACGAGTGCATTTTGGATTTGCGCCCCCTGAAAAAAAGCGCCGGCATCGAGGTGGAAGATGTGGCCAAGCGCCTGATGGACTATGGCTTCCACGCCCCCACCATCTCCTGGCCGGTGCCGGGGACAATGATGGTGGAGCCCACCGAGAGCGAATCTCTGGAGGAGCTGGATCGCTTCTGCGAGGCGATGATTGCCATCCGCCAGGAGATTGCCGCCATTGAGCGAGGCGAGATGGATCCGGTGCGCAATCCCCTCAAGCTGGCCCCCCACACCGCCGAGGTGGTGGCTGCCGACCACTGGGATCGCCCCTATCCTCGCTCGCTGGCCGCCTACCCGCTCCCTTGGGTCAAGGCCCACAAGTTCTGGCCCAGCGTCAGCCGCATCGACAACGCCTACGGGGATCGCCACCTGGTGTGCAGTTGTCAGCCCTGGCTCGACGAATGATGGCTGCTCTGGAACTTGGCCCAGAAAGGGAGATTGGTTGTATCCAAAGGCGGGATCCGCTATAACCAGTCAGGGATCCCTGGCCAACGGATGAGAAAAAATCCCCGTCTTGAGCGGTTCACGTCAGTGGGGCCAAGTTCTTTGCCTATTCTTACTCGGCTAACCCTGGGGCTGTTGGCGGGATCCCTCGTGGCCTGCCGCAAGATGCCTGATCCGGTTGCTCAAGAAGTGGATCAGGATCCCGTGCGGCGTCACATCGGCAAAGATGGCACGCACTTTGAGGCTTCCCTAGGAGATGCCCGCGCCCTTCCCCCTCAGTTTCCCCCTCACTTGCAGTTGCCCAACGCTTCCATCATCTCTTCGGGACAGATTCGGGATCGAGAGGGGGGCCTTGCTTCCCTGATCTTGCAGACCTCTCAGCCTCTGGAGGCCATTGCCGCCTACTATCGCCGCACCCTGTGGGGCCGGGGCTGGGACATCCTCTCGGACATCGAGCAGGCCAATGGGATCCGCACCTTGGTGTTCGAGTCTCCCCCCCACCCCAAAAAGCCTCTCCAACAGGCGGTGGTGCAAGTGGGATCCCCCCGTCGCGGGCCGGATCAGGTGGAATATCGCGATATCTTGATTTTGCTGAGCACCGTATCCCCCTCTGCCACGGCAGAAGACCTCTCTGCGGCCAAGCTCGCTCCCCCAACTTTCCCCTGAGGATGCCCATCTATACCCAGTCGATTCAGATTGCGGCCAGCGTGGCCCAGGTGGATCGCTGCCTCACCGACCTGGAGTTGATGAAGCGCTGGCTCAACCCGCTGTTGGGCTGTGAGGCGGTGGGATCCCCTCTGGCGGAATTGGGCAGCCGCTACCGCTTTTTCCTTCGCCTGCCTTTCGCTTCCCCCAGCTTGGATTGCGTGATTACAGAGCGGGCAGAAGGCTTGGTGCAGTGGCAGTTTAAGGGATTTTTTGAAGGAACCGACCGCTGGGAATGCCATCCCCAGCCGGGGGGTACCCTTCTAGTCAATTGCTTCAACTTCCGCATCCCCAGTCCCTGGGTGGCGGCAGGGTTTTACCTGTTGGCAGCGGGGCCGACCCAGCAGGATATGCGAGCGCAGCTCCGACGGCTGAAGGCAGTGGCCGAGGCTTTGGGTTAGGCTGGTGGCAAGTAGTAAAGAAACGTAAAAAACTGCAATGACCAGCAACAGCGGACTGTTTAACCGTCGCTTTGCCGACAACTTCATCCCCCAACCAGCCAACACTTCTCTGGAAATCGGCCAGATTGCCCCCGATTTTGAGCTGCCGCGCGTGCAAGGGGATCCCGTGCGGCTATCGGACTACCGCGGCCAAAAGCCGGTGGTTCTGGCTTTTACTCGTATCTTCACCGAAAAGCTTTTTTGCCCTTTTTGCTACCCCCACATCCAAGAGCTGAAAGCCCGCTACGGCGAGATCCAAGCTCTGGGGGCGGAGCTGCTGATGGTCACCAGCACTGATCCGGTTCAAAGCCAGCAGATTCAAGCAGACCTGCAGCTGCCTTACCCGCTGCTGGTGGATCCCGAGTGCAAAACCTTCCGCCTCTATGGGGTTGGCCAAGCTTTGGGAGCACCCCTGCCGGCCCAGTTCGTTGTGGATCAGGAGGGCAAACTGCGCTTCAAGCATGTTTTCTCCTTTGCCCAGCCCAATGCCGATACCGATGAGGTGCTGCGGGTGTTGCGGGAGGGGCTGCAAACCGGCTGGGATGGAACCCGTAGGGTGGCCCCTATCCCCTTTTTCTAGGGATCGGGCTTCTCTGCCATTGGACTTCCAGGGAGAGAGACTGCGATGTTTGCCCGTCTGGCCCAGAGTGGGGCGCGTCAGGCCGAGATCCTGGAGGTGGTTTTGCGCCACGGTTGGGACTACATGCGCCGCTTGCTCTCTTTTGGCAAGGCTGGGGAACCCCAACTGCCCCCCCCAAT
This sequence comes from Thermostichus sp. MS-CIW-25, assembly GCF_054060015.1. Taxonomy (NCBI): domain Bacteria; kingdom Bacillati; phylum Cyanobacteriota; class Cyanophyceae; order Thermostichales; family Thermostichaceae; genus Thermostichus; species Thermostichus sp. MS-CIW-25. The sequence goes on along the minus strand of NZ_JBSSCS010000017.1, from coordinate 35,254 downwards.
GGTGCTGCGCAACATTTTGGTGGATCTGGGGCCGGTCTATGTCAAGCTGGGCCAACTGCTGAGCACCCGTCCGGACCTGTTGCCGCGAGAGTACATCGAGGCCCTCAGCACTCTGCAGGCCGACGTACCTCCTGTTCCCTGGAATGCGGTGGAGATCCTGCTGCGGCAGCAGTTGCGGCAGCCGTTGGAGCAGGTGTTCAGCAGCCTGGACACAGAGTCGGTTGCGGCGGGATCCATTGCCCAGGTCCATCGGGCTTGTCTGGTCAGCGGCGAGTGGGTAGCCCTCAAGATCCAGCGGCCTGGGCTGGAGGCGGTGGTGGAGCGGGATACGCGGCTAATCCGGGGCATTGCCGAGCTGGTGGCGCAAACGGAGTTCGGCAGGTTGGCAGATGTGGTGGCCTTGGCGGATGAGTTCTGCCGGGCCATTCAAGCAGAGCTGGACTTTACCCAAGAGGCCCGCCACACCGAGCAGCTCCGCCAACAGTTGCAAAGGGGGCGTTGGTTTGATCCGGCCCAACTGGTGGTGCCGCGCGTCTACTGGCCTCTCACCACCCCAAAGGTGTTGACGCTGGAGTGGATCGAGGGCCGGCCCTTGTTGGAGGCGGATCGCAGCGACGCGGATCCAGAAAACATCGCTCGCCTGTTGACCCGCGCCTTTTTTCAGCAGATCTGCATCGACGGCTATTTCCACGCCGATCCCCATCCGGGCAATCTGTTTTATCTGGGATCCGGTCGCGTAGCCCTGCTGGATTGCGGCATGATTGGGCGGCTGGATCCGCGTACGCAGCAGATTCTGCTGGAGCTGATGCTGGCCATTGTCAGCCTCGATGCCCAGCGCTGTGCCGAATTGACCCTGGAGTTGGCCCTGCCGGAAAGATCCGCGGCCCGCTCGCGGGATCAGACTGTCAGCTTGGCCCAGCTCCAAAGCGACTACGAGCGTCTGCTGCGCCAGTACTACGCCCTGAGCATTGCGGAGCTCAACTTCAGCCAGCTCTTTTCTGAGATCCTGCAGGCGGCCCGGCGCAACCAGATCCGCATTCCCGGCAATTTAGGCCTCTGTGCCAAGGCGCTGGCCAATTTGGAAGGGATCGCCCGCCAGCTCACCCCCGACTACAACCTGCCGGAGCAGCTTCGCCCCCTGATGGCGGATGTGTTTCGGGCGCAATTGCTGGGGGAGGCCCCTCTGCCTTCGCTGCTGCGCACGGCTTTGGATTTGAAAAATCTCTCTCTGCAATCGCCGCGCCAGATGGAGCTGCTGCTCAGCCGCATCACGTCGGAAACCCAGCGCTGGAACTTGACCATCCAAGAGCTGGAAGGGATCCGCAGCAGCCTGGATCAGTCGGCCAACCGCCTTTCCTACAGCATTGTGGTCGGCTCTCTAATCGTCGGGGCCGCCATCATCTCGGCTCAGACGCAGCGGTTTCAGGTCTTTTGGCTGAGCGAACTCCTGTTCGGGGCGGCCAGCCTGTTGGGGCTGTGGCTTGTCATCAGCATTCTGCGCTCCGGTCGCCTGCGCGGCTAGATTGGCTGAGGTTGGCTCATCAGTGGACTCAGGGCCCTACTGCCCTTGTCTGGATCTCGATGTTTCCAAAAGAACACCAAAACGGTATCAACGCCTCCGCGAGCGATCCGCCAAAAGCCGCAAAGGCCGATTCTTTCGTTCGATCCCTCGACGCCTTGCGCCACAAGGCTTTCCGGCCCCAAAACCCCCTCGCCAAAACTCTTTTTGCCGACTTTTTTCCGGATCCCTCGCAAATGGGCCTTGCATTCCTTGCCCTGCTTGGGTTTAATAGGGGTGGGGGGGATCCCTAGAAATTGGAATTCCAAACCAATGGTAAGATGCGGACGGCCTCCCAGTCATCCATCGCAGCTGGGGATCCCTAGAAATTGGAATTCCAAACCAATGGGAAGTGGAATATTGCTAACTTCAGATAGCCATTTTCTGTCTTGGGGATCCCTAGAAATTGGAATTCCAAACCAATGGGATTGCGGGGTCTCAGCCCAACGGGGGTTCCCCCTTCGGGGGGATCCCTAGAAATTGGAATCACCTGGCTAACTCCTGCATGGGGACATACATCGAGGGTTCCCCCTTCGGGGGGATCCCTAGAAATTGGAATTTGATTGCAGACACAATCTGCCTGGGCATACGGAAGTGGTTCCCCCTTCGGGGGGATCCCTAGAAATTGGAATTATCACTAAACAACTGTACATGCAAAGTAGTCCCAGAAACATGGGTTCCCCCTTCGGGGGGATCCCTAGAAATTGGAATTCCTGGCCGCGTCAAGGATCCGCTACATCGCCATTAGCGCGGGTTCCCCCTTCGGGGGGATCCCTAGAAATTGGAATTTCGACCCGACTTAGGGGTCAGTCGCCTGCCCGAGAGGGTTCCCCCTTCGGGGGGATCCCTAGAAATTGGAATTCCTGGAGGGTCTACGAGCCCGCAAAGCGGAGTGCCCGGTTCCCCCTTCGGGGGGATCCCTAGAAATTGGAATCCTGGGTGCTTGAGTGGGGTTAACTTAACTCACAGGCCGGGTTCCCCCTTCGGGGGGATCCCTAGAAATTGGAATAAAACAACACCCAGGTGAAATACCTGGGTGTTGTGGTGGGGGGGTTCCCCCTTCGGGGGGATCCCTAGAAATTGGAATCCCCTGGGTATGAAAACCATCCCCATTACTATGTAATGGGGGGGGTTCCCCCTTCGGGGGGATCCCTAGAAATTGGAAATTGGTGACTAACCGAGCCCGGACAAACCGTCCGGCTTCGATCGGGTTCCCCCTTCGGGGGGATCCCTAGAAATTGGAAATGTGGTGGGGGAGGTAGACTAGGCTAAATTTGGCAGTGGGTTCCCCCTTCGGGGGGATCCCTAGAAATTGGAAAAGTTATCTGAGCTTGCATCCACTAGTGAAGCAGAGAAGGGGTTCCCCCTTCGGGGGGATCCCTAGAAATTGGAAACACGAATTAGTAACAACCTTACACAGATGGGGAAAGGTTCCCCCTTCGGGGGGATCCCTAGAAATTGGAAACCCGGCAAACTTGAAGGTGTTCATTGCACTTACCTCCCGGTTCCCCCTTCGGGGGGATCCCTAGAAATTGGAAACTTGCACCCTCCACAACCGGTACGGAGTATTTCATGACAGTGGTTCCCCCTTCGGGGGGATCCCTAGAAATTGGAAACCGCAGTCTTGCCAGAGCAATTAGTAGAGTAGGCTGGCGACGGGTTCCCCCTTTGGGGGGATCCCTAGAAATTGGAAACCTAGCCCCCCACTCCTGCTCGGAAGAGCAGTACGTAGGTTCCCCCTTCGGGGGGATCCCTAGAAATTGGAAACACTTTGTTATTCACTGCCTTGATCGGAGGTTGATTATGATTGTTCCCCCTTCGGGGGGATCCCTAGAAATTGGAAACTTTTATAGAATACAGTTCTTAAATACACTAGGTCAAGTTCCCCCTTCGGGGGGATCCCTAGAAATTGGAAACGTACTTTGAAGACTCAAATAACCTAGATTCAGAGGAATTGTTCCCCCTTCGGGGGGATCCCTAGAAATTGGAAACCGCAATGCGTCTTGTTAGGAACTTCCTAGTCACTCGTGTTCCCCCTTCGGGGGGATCCCTAGAAATTGGAAACGTACTTTATGGTGCAGTGTTTCAAATACAAACGCTTGTGTTCCCCCTTCGGGGGGATCCCTAGAAATTGGAAACTCAAACACGCGAACCACCAATCGAGGTGGTTCAACAAGTTCCCCCTTCGGGGGGATCCCTAGAAATTGGAAACCCGAGTGCTAAGCTTGGTAAAATTCATTAACACAAATGAGTTCCCCCTTCGGGGGGATCCCTAGAAATTGGAAACTAGATTTTCTACAAGAGCCTCTATAGATCTTATAAATACTCTGTTCCCCCTTCGGGGGGATCCCTAGAAATTGGAAACATCTCCGCAGCTTTCGGATTTAGTTTCATCGCAGCATGTTCCCCCTTCGGGGGGATCCCTAGAAATTGGAAACCGACTTAATTGGCAGCCCATTCCAGGACTGCCAGTACCACAAGTTCCCCCTTCGGGGGGATCCCTAGAAATTGGAAACTGGTTCCTCATAGAACTTCTTAGGAAGTGGACGATATGAGGTTCCCCCTTCGGGGGGATCCCTAGAAATTGGAAACTGTGTCTTGCTCATGCGGGACCTCCCGAGCTCGGTATACCAGGTCGTTCCCCCTTCGGGGGGATCCCTAGAAATTGGAAACTGTGCAGAAGCCATTTCGGTAGGTTTGTTGCAATGAGGTTCCCCCTTCGGGGGGATCCCTAGAAATTGGAAACTTGTTGGATCCCTTGCCGCGTTGGGTTGTATTTGTTGAGTCAGTTTCCCTGTGGTGAGGGATTCCTGAGGATGGGGAAAGGACTCAACAGCTTGCACCGGCTGGCGCGTCAGCATGCGCTTCGGGTTTTGGATGTTGCCGGTATAACCCTCAATGGCTCACAGCCCTGGGATATTCAAGTTCACGACGAGCGGCTCTACCTGCGCTGCCTGCTCTATGGATCCCTGGGCTTTGGCGAGGCCTACATGGAGGGCTGGTGGGATTGTGCCGCCATTGATGAGTTAGTTTGTCGTCTCCTAACTGCCCAGGCACCGCAGCAGGTGGGTTGGCTAATTCAGCCCCTACTTGGGCTGGACAGTCGCCTCATCAACCGCCAGCGGGGCAAGGGGGCATTTGTCATTGGCCGGCACCACTATGACATTGGCAACGATCTCTATGAGGCCATGCTGGATCGCCGCATGATCTATAGCTGTGCCTATTGGGATGGGGGTGCGCAAACTCTGGATGAAGCCCAGGAGGCCAAACTTGACCTCATTGCCCGCAAGCTGGAACTCCAACCCGGCATGCGGGTGCTCGACATCGGCTGTGGCTGGGGAGGCACAGCGCAGTACCTGGCCGAACGCTATGGAGTGCAGGTTGTGGGGATTACTGTTTCCAAAGAGCAAGCCAAACTGGCCAGCGAACGCTGCCGCGGCCTGCCGGTTGAGATTCGGTTAGAGGACTACCGCCAGACCCAGGGAAAGTTTGATCGGATTCTTTCTGTCGGCATGTTTGAACATGTTGGCTACCGAAACTACCGAACGTTTATGCAGGTAGCCCGCCGCTTGTTGAACGACAATGGCTTGTTTCTTCTGCACACCATCGGCAGCAACGTGGCCTACCAGGGGCGGGATCCCTGGATTGAGCGCTACATTTTCCCCAACTCGATGCTGCCCTCGCCTCATCTGATTACTGCAGCCTTTGAGGGCTTATTTGTGCTGGAAGACTGGCACAATTTTGGGATCAATTACGTGGCCACCTTAAAAGCCTGGCACGCCAATTTCGAGCAGGCATGGCCAAAATTAGCCGACCGCTACGATGAGCGCTTTCGCCGCATGTGGCGGCTCTATCTCCTGATGAGTGCCGGTAGCTTCAAGGCCCGGGCCAGCCAACTTTGGCAACTGGTCCTCTCACCACGGGGAGTAAGTGGCGGCTATCGCTCGCTTCGGTAACGACAGTCCCAAAAGTTTGCAGGTGCCCCTGCGCCCTCGCTGAGTGGGGGTGTTATGATGAGTTTGATTATCATTCTCACTCTAGACAAGCTGAGGGATGCCCGCAGCTCTGCAGCAAATTGTCAATCGCTTCCAGAAGGCCAAGACCTCGCGGCAGAAGTATGAGCTTCTCCTAGCCTATGCCAAGCGCCTGCCACCCTTTCCCGAAGCGGAGAGGAAGGAGGAGAACCTAGTCAGAGGTTGCGCTTCGCGGGTGTGGCTGGCCACCGAGTTTAGGGAGGGCAAGGTCTACATCCAAGGGGATGCCGATGCTCAGTTGGTCAAGGGTTTGGTGGCCATTGTGGTGGAGGGGCTAAGTGGCCTAGCGCCGGAAGAGATTTTGGGGGTTTCCCCAGAGTTTGTGCGGGAGATGGGCCTCAATTTCAGCCTTAGCCCTTCCAGGAGCAATGGTCTGGTGAGCATGTTTTCGATGCTGCGGCAGAGGGCCTTGGCTTTTGGGAAGTCAGTTGCTTCCAGCTCTGCTGTCTCTGTTGTCTTGTGAGGTATTCAGGCTCATGACTGATCAAGCTAACTCTATCCGTTCGGCTCGACCGGTGCGATCGCTGGTCTCGCTGCTGGCCGCCCTCTCGGTCGGGATCCTGGGAAGCCTGCAGATGCGCCAAGAAGAGTCCCGGGCCCAGCAGGGATCCACCCCCCCCAAAGTGGTGACCACGATTTTGCCGATAACGCAATTTACCCGTGCTGTGGCCGGGGATCGGGCAGAAGTCACTCCGCTCATTCCCCCTCAGATGGGGCCCCACGACTTTCAGGCTCGACCTGAGGAGGTTCGTTTGCTGGCTCAGGCGGATGTGTTGGTAATCAATGGGCTGGGAATGGAAACTTTCCTGGAGGGGTTGATCGCCAATGCCGCAAATCCCCAATTGCTGACCATCGACAGCAGCGAAGGGATCCCAACTTTGCGGGCTGAGGAGCCAGAGCATGGGCACTCCCACGGTCACGGCCATGGACACTCTCATGGACACAGTCACGGCCATTCTCACGGGCATGGCCATGGCCACTCTCATGGGCACAGCCACGGCGAGTTTAACCCCCACATTTGGCTGGATCCCAGGCGGGCTATTCAGCAGGTGGAAAACATCCGCGACGGCTTAATCGCTGCGGATCCGGCAGGGGCGGAGATCTACCGGGCCAATGCGGCTGCTTTTATCGAGAAGCTCAAGGCTTTGGATGAGGAGATTGCCGCTCGGCTAGCTCCCTTTGCCGGAAGAAGCTTTGTGGTCTTCCACGACTTTGCCCCCTATTTTGCCGAGCGCTACAACCTCAAAGCCGAGTTCTTGGTGGAGATCCCAGAGGCCAATCCTTCTCCAGAAGATGTGCGACGGGTGATGGAGACGGTGCGGGAGTCGGGCCTGAAGACCATCTTGGTGGAACCTCAGGTGGGAGACAACAACCCCTTCCAGATCTTGGCCAGGGATTTGGGGGTGGAAGTGCGGGTTTTCGATCCCATCGAGACTGCCGGCCCTGAGGGGATCGAGCCGGAATATTACCTGACCATCATGCGGCAGAACGTGGATAATCTGATCTCGGCCTTTGAGAAGGAGACGGCCTTTGTGCCGCTGGAGCTGCCCTGGCTTGGGCAAGGTTCGCTGGAACAACTACTGGCGAGGGGGCGGTGACCGGCGAGGTTGTCCTTCGCGTGGAGGGGCTGACGGTCTATCGGGGATCCCGCTTGGCAGTACAGAATGTGTCGTTTGAGCTGAGGGCGGGATCCCATACGGCGGTTGTTGGCCCCAATGGAGCCGGCAAAAGTACCTTGGTACAGGCCATCTTGGGGATCCTGCCGCGGCAGTGCGGCTCGGTTTGGATTCTGGGAGAGCCGGTGCGCCTGTCCGGCTATTTGCCCCCGTCAGTGCGGCAGCAGGTGGCTTACGTGCCCCAGCGTTTTCAGTTCAATCCTGGGCTTCCCATGGTGGTGGAGGAGTTTGTGGCTTTGGGTTGGGGGGCGTTGCAACCCCGCTGGCCCTGGCAGCAGCGCTCTGCTCGGCGGCAGGCGGTGAAAGAGGCGTTGGAACGGGTCGGCGCATCCCACCTGTCCTCTAAGGCTTTGGGCCAGCTCAGCGGCGGGGAGCTGAAACGGGTGCTGTTGGCCTATTGCTTGGCTTGGCCGCGGCGGTTGCTTATCCTCGACGAGGCACCGGCAGGCTTAGATACGCTCAGCGAGGGGGAGTTTTACCGGCTCCTGGAAGAGCTGCGCCAATCCCTGGGCTGGGCCATTTTGCAGATCTCCCATGATTTGGAGATGGTGTCTTGCTATTGCGACCGCGTGCTGTGCCTCAACCAATCCCTCATCTGCCAGGGATCCCCCCAGGTGGCTTTGGCACCAGAAGTGCTGAGCCGGGTTTATGGGCCTGTTCGCGACAGCGGTGCGGAGCACCATTTTGTCCGCTACATCCACCGTCACTGAGAGACAAAGAGATGTCGGAAGGCTGGGCGCAGGTGGTGGAGCTGTTGCAGTTGCCCTTTATGCAGCGGGCCATGCTGGGCGGGATCCTCACCGGCATGACGGGCGGGCTGCTGGGCAGCTTTGTCATCTTGCGGCAACTGTCGTTCTTTAGCGATGCCCTGGGGCATTCGGCTCTGCTGGGGATTGTTTTGGGAGTGCTGCTGGGGCTGAATCCCACCGTGGTGTTGATGGTGTTTGGGGTGGGATTTGCTTTGGGCGTCACCTTTGTCTTGGAGCGCACCCAACTGTCGGCGGATGCGGTGCTGAACATCATCTACTCTTCCTCTTTGGCGCTGGCCGTTATCACCCTCAGCTTGCTGCCCGGCTATCGGGGTAACCTCAACCAGTTGCTGTTCGGGGACATTTTGGGGATCAGCCCAGCGGCCCTGTGGACGAGCGGGATCCTCTTGCTCATCGGCTTGGCCTATGTGGGATTGACTTTGCCCGCCCAGATGTTGCTTACCTTGGATGAGCCGCTGGCGCGGGCACGAGGGGTTCAGGTGGGCTGGCAGCGGCTGGCCTTTGTGGTGTTGCTGGCTTTGGTGGTGGCCCTGGCGATTCGCTCGGTGGGGGTGTTGCTGGTGAGCGCTTTTGTGGTCATCCCAGCCTCGACAGCACGGATGTTGGGATCCCGCTTTACAACCTATGTGCTGCTGGCCATAGGCATTGGGGGACTGAGCGCGGTGTTGGGGATGATCGCCTCGGCGGCCTTCAACCTGCCCTCCGGCCCCAGCATTGTCGCCACCCAGTTGCTCTTTTTTCTCCTAGCTATGGCGCTTAAGGGGGTGTCGCAACTCCTGCAGCTCTAGCTAGCGGCAATCCAAGAGCTCTCTCGGGCAGCGGCTTTTCCTGCAGAAGCTGGCCAAACAGGCGGCGATAGCTCTCTGGAAAGACCTGCCCGCTGAGGGTGGGCTGCTCGTAGACGCGCTTGAGGGTGTTGAGATCCCGCTTGGTAATGTTGGGCACCCGCAACACCCGCCGATTGCCGGTAGCCGCCGCATGGTGTCCGCCATACATCAGATCCCGCAGGTTCGGGCTATGGCCCCACAGCCCCAGCCCATGCCCGATCTCGTGTCGGGCCACCGCCGTTATTTCGGCCAACCCCTGTCCTTCTGCAATGACGATGCGCACCCGCTGCTGCAAAGAGCCATCGGAGGCGAAGAAAAACTCCGGGCGGGCCGCCCCAGCCACCCCGCCGCCGATGGGGGGAACGCGGTAAATGCTCATCCCGTAGAAAGCCTCCTCCTCTTTGGCCACCACCTTGAGCGGGATGTAGGCCGACCACTCCTTCACCGCTTGCTCCACGGAGGCCTTCCACTGGGGGTGATCCCCTTGGATGTAGATAGGGACGGGATAGAAGGCCCACTGGGCATAGGCTCCACCTGGCAAAAGCGGCTCGATTTCCTCAAAGTAGTCTCCCACCGCCTTGTCGTAGGCGTAGCGATCCAGGCCGGGGGGGAGTTTGAGCCGCATCGGCTGCGGCAGTTCTCCGGCTTGAGTTTGAGCCTCGGCTTGCAGGGCTTCAATGCCAAAAAAGTGGGGAACCAGCAGGGATCCCCTGCCCCCCACTGCCAAAGTGAGGAGCATCGCCCAGCCGAGGATGCAAAGCTGTAGAAGGCGTCGCCGCATCAAAGCCGCCCTTTCGCCCTTGTCTTTCTACAAGGTTAGTGGCTCAGAAAGCAAGTGTCATTCACGTCAGCGGTGCGGAGCACTTTGGGGGCCAAGACGGGGACGGTGGTCTATAATCCTGCCAATCCTCCCATTGCGTTCGCGCCAGCGGTGCGGAGCGCTTTCGTCGCCATGATCGAGGCTGTTCCTGCTGCCGATTCTGCCTTGCTGACCGTACAAGGGCTGCGGGTTTTCTTGCCCAGCCGCACAGTTGGCGTCAGCAGGAGGGAGCCTTCGGGATCCCCGGTGGTGGATGGGCTGTCTTTCCAGATCGGGATCGGCCAGACCTTGGGCCTGGTGGGGGAGTCGGGATCCGGCAAAACCATGACCGCCCTGACGCTGATTGATCTGCTGCCCAGCTCGGCTCGGGTGGAGGGCAAAATCCTCTTCAAGGGCCCTGACGGAACGGTGGACTGGCTGCAGTTGGATCCCCGACAACGGCGGCGCTATCGCGGATCCCAAATTGCCATGATCTTCCAGGAGCCGAGCACCGCCCTCAACCCCCTCTACACTTGTGGCCAGCAGTTGCAGGAAACCCTGAGGGCCAACACCTCTCTAACGCCGGTGGAGATCCGCGCCCAGGCCATTCGCCTGTTCGAGGAGGTGCAGCTTTCTCCCCAGATGCTGGAGCGCTATCCCCATCAGCTCTCCGGCGGCCAAATCCAGCGGGCGGCCATTGCCTGTGCCATCGCCTCCAACCCCAAACTGTTGATTGCCGATGAGCCGACCACCGCTCTGGATGTCACGGTGCAAGCGGAAATCCTGCGCCTGCTCCGGGATCTGCAGCAGCACCGGCAGATGGCCATCCTCTTCATCACCCACGATCTCAACTTGGTGGCCGAATTGGCGGATCAGGTGGTGGTGATGCGCCGGGGCCAAGCCGTCGAACAAGGCTCGGTGGAGCAGATCTTTCGGGATCCCCAGCACCCCTACACCCGCGGTCTGTTGGCCTGTCGCCCGGTGTTGGAGCGGCGGTTGCGGCGGTTGCCCACCGTCCAGGATTTTCTGGAAAAAGGGGGATCCCCAGAGGAGCAGTGGCAGCAGGTGGAGATCCCGGCTGCCGTTCGCGTAAGCGGGACGGAGTCCTTAGAGGAAGAACGGCTGCGCCGGCTGTACAGTCAGCCCCCCCTGTTGCAGGTGCGGGATCTGCGAACCCACTACGCCGTCCGTCGAGGGCCATTTGGCCGCCAGGTGGGCGAGATCCGGGCCGTGGATGGGATCACCTTTGACCTCTACCCCGGAGAGACCTTGGGGCTGGTGGGAGAGTCCGGCTGCGGCAAAACCACCCTGGGGCGAACCCTGTTGCGCCTGGTCCGTGCCAGCTCTGGCCAGGTGATCTACGACGGCGAGGAGCTGCTCCGCTTGCCGCCCCAACGCTTACGTCGTCTCCGCCGCGAGATTCAGCTCATCTTTCAGGATCCGGCGGCCTCGTTGGATCCGCGCATGAGTGTGGGAGCCAGCGTCATGGAGCCGATGGCCCTGCACGGGATTGGGAGCAACGCTGCCGAGCGGCGAGCACGGGCCCAGCGTCTGTTTGAACGGGTAGGGCTGGATCCGGAAGCGCTGGATCGCCTGCCCCACCAGTTTTCAGGAGGACAACGGCAGCGGATCTGTATTGCCCGCGCCCTGGCCTCGGAGCCGCGCCTGATTGTCTGCGATGAGGCGGTGTCTTCTCTGGATGTCTCTGTGCAGGCCCAGGTGCTGAACTTGCTCAAGGATCTGCAGGAGGAACTGGGGCTGACCTACCTATTCATCTCCCACGACCTGAGCGTGGTCAAGTTCATGAGCGACCGCATGATGGTCATGAACCGAGGCCGCATCGAAGAGATTGGCCCTGCTTCCCAGATCTACCGGCAGCCGCAGCAAGACTACACCCGCCGCCTCATCGCCGCGTTCGCGCCAGCGGTGCCGAACCACTTTCCCCAAGGGAGATCCGTTCGCGATAGCGGGCCGTAGGCCTTAAAAACGCACCCATTTGCCCCAAACGGGTTGAACAGTTTCCCATGCCTCCGGTTCTGGGCTGGACGACCCTGCGGGTTAGCTGCGCGGCAAGATTTGCAATGAGGCTAGAATTAAGTAAACTTCGAGTCGTAAAGCTTCGACTCTTTGTTAGCAGATTTAACAAAACGTTTTATCCGCAGTTTGGGCTGCAACTGGCTATGGCTCGCATACTCATCATTGAGGACGACCCTTCGATTCTGGATATTCTGCGCATCAATCTGGAGTTGGCGGGCTACGAGGTCGTAAAGGCCACCGATGGGGTACGCGGACAAGCGTTGGCTCTGCAGGTTCTCCCCGATCTCATCATCCTCGACCTGATGCTGCCCCAGGTGGATGGCCTAACCGTATGTCAGCGCTTGCGGCGGGAGGAGCGCACCAGTGAGATCCCGATTTTGATGCTCACCGCCCTGGGCCAAACTCAGGATAAGATCGAGGGTTTCAATGCCGGTGCCGACGACTACCTGACCAAGCCTTTTGAAGTGCAGGAGCTGCTGGTGCGGGTGCGGGCTCTGTTGCGGCGCTCAGACCGGATCCCACAGGCGGCCAAACACGGCGAGATCCTCACCTATGGCCCCCTCACGCTGGTGCCGGAACGCTTCGAGGCGCTGTGGTTCGGCAAAACGATCAAGCTCACCCACCTGGAGTTTGACCTGCTCCACTGTCTGATGCAGCGACATGGGCAGACCGTTTCCCCCAGCGAAATCCTGCAGGAGGTGTGGGGCTACGAGCCCGACGACGACATCGAGACCATCCGTGTTCACATCCGCCACCTGCGCACCAAGCTGGAGCCGGATCCCCGCCACCCCCAGTACATCAAAACCGTCTATGGGGCGGGCTACTGTCTGGAGTTGCCCAACATCGCCGATCCCGTCCCACCGCAGCCAGAGCTGGCGAAAGATTCCCACAAATAATGATTCTTTCATGATTCTTGAGGATGCTGCTCACGCAACTGCTAATCTAGGGGATGCCCTGCTGCAGACTGCGCTCTGAGATCTATGCCTGGTGCCATTCGGTATTTGATGTGCCCACCCGATCACTACGAGGTGGACTATGTGATCAACCCCTGGATGGTGGGGAATGTTCACCGCTCTTCGCGAGAACGGGCGCTGCAGCAGTGGCAGGCTCTTTATCGGCATCTCTCGCAGCGGGCGGAGGTGAAGCTAATCCAGCCGGTGCCGGGATGGCCGGATATGGTGTTTACGGCGAATGCTGGGCTCATCCTGGGATCCAAGGTGGTGCTGAGCCGTTTTTATCACCCAGAGCGGCAGGGGGAACAGCCCCATTTCAAGGCTTGGTTTGAGGAACAGGGCTACACCGTCTATGAGCTGCCGCCGGCCCTGGCTTTTGAGGGGGCAGGAGATGCTCTGTTGGATCGGGCAGGGCGCTGGCTGTGGGCGGGCTACGGCTTTCGCTCCATGTTGGAGTCTCACCCCTACTTGGCCAAGTGGTTGGGGATCGAGGTGTTGTCTTTGCGGCTGGTGGACGAGCGGTTCTACCACCTGGACACCTGCTTCTGCCCCCTCTCCGAAGGCTATTTGCTCTATTACCCGCCGGCTTTTGATGCTTATTCCAACCGCCTGATCGAGATGCGGGTGCCCCCTGAAAAGCGGATCCCGGTTCAGGAGGCGGATGCCATTCACTTTGCCTGCAATGCCGTGGATGTGAACGGCACGATCTTGGTGAATCGGGTCAGCCCAGAGCTGGAAGCCGCCCTACAGGAGCGGGGATTTGCGGTGGTGCAGACGGAGCTGACGGAGTTCCTGAAAGCCGGTGGGGCGGCCAAGTGCTTGACATTGCGCCTCGACGAGACGGTGGCTCCCCAAACCGATCCAGTGGCCACAGTGCTCAGCCGGACGGTGACCCTACAGGGACATTTGGTGGACAGCGATCTGCTCACCAGGGCCGTCGATTGCATTGTGGACAATGGCGGCAGCTTCCAGATCCTCAAGTTTCAGCTTGGGGAAAAACGGCAGAGCACTTCCACGGTGGAACTGGCCGTTTCCGCTCCCACCGAAGAGACCCTGGATACCATTCTCAGCGCCTTGATCGAGCAGGGGGCCCGTCTCTCGGAGGAAACCCAGCAAGATGCCCGTCTGGAGCGGGTGGAGAAGGCAGGGGTAGCGCCCGACGATTTTTATGTCACCACCATCTACCCCACGCAGGTGCGGGTGGCCGGCCAGTGGATCCCGGTGCAGCGGCAGCGCATGGATGGGGTGATCGTGGTCAAGGGATCCGATTGCAATGGCAAGACGGAGTTTTCAGCCTACTGCACCCTGATTCGAGACCTGCAGGTGGGGGATGCCGTGGTGTGTGGGGTGGAAGGGATCCGCACCGTGCGCCAGGCCAGCAAAGAGCGCTCTTCCCAGGAGTTCACCTTTATGGGATCGGGGGTCTCCAGCGAGCGGCGGGTGGAGATCCTGGTGGAGCAGATTGCCTGGGAGCTGCGGCAAATCAAGGAGCGGGGCGGCAAAACGGTGGTGGTGGCAGGGCCGGTGGTCATCCACACAGGCGGCGGATCCCACTTGGCTACCCTGATTCGGGAGGGCTATGTGCAGGCGCTGTTGGGGGGCAATGCCATTGCCGTTCACGATTTGGAGCAGAATCTCTACGGCACCTCGCTGGGGGTGGATCTGTCGCGGGGCACCCCGGTCAAGGGCGGCCACAAGCATCACCTCAAAACCATCAACCTCATCCGCAAGTACGGCAGTATCCGAGCTGCGGTGGAAGCGGGCGTGATTACCGGTGGGGTGTTCTACGAGTGCATTCGCGCTCAGGTGCCCTTCTCCCTGGCGGGATCCATCCGCGACGATGGGCCGCTGCCGGATACGGAGATGGATTTGATCAAGGCCCAGCAGGATTACGCACGGCTGCTACAGGGGGCCGACATGGTGCTGATGCTCTCCAGCATGTTGCACTCCATTGGTGCCGGGAACATGACGCCTGCCGGGGTCAAGCTGATCTGCGTGGACATTAACCCGGCGGTGGTGACCAAGCTGGCCGATCGGGGATCCCTGGAGTCGGTGGGGATTGTGACCGATGTGGGCCTGTTCTTGAGCTTGCTGGTGCAGCAGTTGGCGCGTTTGGGGCAGGCGTATGAGCGCCCGCAACCTGCTCTTGCTGCCCGCTAGCCACCCCATCCATAAGCGCTGTTATCTTTTGGGATCCTTAAACTGGGATCCTCAAGCCTCAAAAGGGTATGCCTTTTATTAGCCTGTTGACGGATTTTGGCCTGCAGGATCCCTATGTGGGCATTATGAAAGGGGTGATTCATACCCTTTCCCCACAGGCTCAACTCATCGACCTCAGCCATGGGATCCCGCCTCAGGATGTGGCGGCGGCTCGCTTTGCCCTGATGACGGCCTACCCCTATCTGCCGTCGGGCACCATTCACCTGGCCGTTGTGGATCCAGGGGTGGGGAGTAGCCGCCGGGCGGTAGCCATCCAAACCGAGACGGGCTTTTTGGTTGGCCCTGACAATGGCCTGTTCAGCGGCGTTTTGGCCCAAACTCCGGCGCTGGCTGCTGTGGAACTCAACCGGCCCCGCTATTGGCGCACCCCCTCTCCCAGCCGCACCTTTCATGGGCGGGATATTTTTGCCCCGGTTGCCGCTCATCTGGCCAACGGGATCCCTTTGGCGGAGCTGGGGGATCCCCTAGACGTAGCAGAACTAACCCGCTGGGAGTGGCCGCCACCCCAGATGGAGACCAACGGCTGTCGCGGCCTGGTCCAGGCCATCGACCACTTCGGCAACGGCATCACCAACCTGCCCGGACAGTGGGTGGAAGGTCGAAGCTGGAGCGCCTGGATCAAAGGGATCCCCGTCCGCTCCGTGGCCACCTTTGCTGAGGGAGAAGTTGGGGAAGTGCTGGCCCTGGTGGGCAGCTCCGGCTGGGTGGAGATCGTGCAAAACCGGGGCAATGCCAGCCGGGCGCTGGATTTTAAGGTGGGAGATGAGGTGCGCGTGCAGTGGATCCTCACCCCCAGCCCCTCTCCCGAAAAGAGGGGGATCCTAGGCAGGTTGGCTTTCCACCGTCACGGCTTCCGTCGGAGTAGTGGGGTTTGAGGCGCCCACTTGGACTTTGATCACCCGCGCTGCGTCGGCTTTGGGCAGAGTGAGGGTGAGGATGCCGTCGCGATAGGTGGCCGAGACTTTCTCCGGCTGGATGCGGCGGGCCAGCTTGAGGATGCGTTGAAAAGGTTGGGGCTCCACTTCTTGGTAGCGCAATTCAGCACCTTCAGGGCCGTGAACCTGGATCTCGCCGCTGATGGAGAGCTGTTGAGCCGTGGCCTCGATGTGGAAGCGTTCCCGATTGGCACCGGGCACCCACAACTGGACGGTGTAGGCTTCGCCGCTCTCCCAAACCTGCAGAGGAGTGGGCAGGAAGGAGCGAGAGCGTCCCCGGTTGGGCTCCGCTTGCAGAGCTTGTACCTCGAAAAGCGGGCTGAAGTAAAGAGTTGCCATAGTGTCTCCTAGGGTAAATAGGCTAAGTCATCAATGGAGTTGAGGGAAGCGAAGAGATCTCGGCAAAGAAGGCTTGGCCTGCACTTGGGATTTGAATTCACAAAATCCTGCTCTGATCATCCAAGAAAGCCATCCCAGCGAGGGAGGGCAAACCGATCTGCGATAGGCAGGATCCGCTCACCTCATGGGGAAGAGGGATGAAAACAAACAGGGCAATCCAATGGTTCACTCGAAACATTTTGCTCAAAACAGAATGGGGTAGATGTGAGTGAAAAAAGAAGACCGTTATGGATCCCACTCCCATTCCCATCCGATTTCAGGTGAACGGCCAACCCTATGGGCAGGTGGTTCCGCCGGCGATCACTCTGCTGAGCTTGTTGCGGGAGCTGGGCTGGGTGGGGGTACGCCGTGCCTGCGACTCGGGGGATTGCGGGGCTTGCACGGTGCTGTTGGAGGGGGATCCCGTCCACAGTTGCCTGTACCCGGCGGCGCGCTTGCAAGGCCAAGCCATCACCACCATCGAGGGGTTGGCCAGAGGCGGGGAGTGGGATCCGATCGCGTCAGCGGGACGGAGTCCTTTGCAGGCCCGCTTTTTAGAGGGACAGGGGTTCCAGTGTGGCTTTTGCACGCCGGGGATGATCTTGAGTGCTCGTCAGCTCTGTGGGGAGGGGATCCCATCCGCTCGCGTAAGCGGGACGGAGTCCTTGGCGGAGCTGCGGGATCACCTGCGGGGCAACCTTTGCCGCCGTACAGGCTATCAAGCCATCTTGGACAGCATTCAAGGGATCCCGGCCTCGTTCGCGTTAGCGGTGGGGAGCACTTTCCCTGAATCAGAGCTGGAGAGTGTGTGGGCTACGTGGGGATTATGAAAAAAATTAAGACTTTTGGCACAGCGGCAATTTTCGCCAGTAGTCCGGCACTAGGATGGCTTCCAGGTATACCCGGCGGGATCCCATGTATGTATATTGCCCGGAGGAGTTTCTGGGAAGCAGAACCCAGTGCAACCTAGAAGCATTGATAGAACGGCTGGAAGAGGGGGGTCGCACCCTTTTGAGCCAGTTGTTTGACGTTCGTTACCCTTACTGGAAGCGTAATCTCCGCAACAACATTCGCTTGGTGGGGGAGCTGCGCTATGTAGGCGAGGTACCCGTTCTGGTTTTGTTTGGCCTCTGGCCGAGAGGCAGTCACGAATACCGGGAGTTCTTAGACCGACGGCGAGATCCGGATTATCAAGAACGGGTGCGGAGCTGGGTGCCCGATGACCGTTTGCAGGCGTGGCTGGCGCAGCGGCACGAACCAGGGGATCCGCCAAACCATCTCCCCCCTCTGCCCGACGAGCTGTATGAATGGACACAGTTCTTGAATGCTCCCAATCCGCAGGAGCGGCTTGTGTTGGAAAGCGGGGAATGGGTTCGGCAAGTGCAAGCCCTTTCTCTAGAACAGCGGCGCCAAGTGTATCGGGCGGTAGAGCAATTCATCATTGGCGATGAGAAAGGGAATCTCTACTGGAAACTACCACTGTTTTATCCAGAAACTGAGGTTAGGTGCTGGCGGGAAGGCTCGATACATCTGGCTATCAGCCTGGTGCAGGTATGTGAGCAGGAAAAAGTCTTATCTCCATTTTTAATTGGAGTTTACGACCACGCTCCGGAGCAGAGAGAGCGGTTTGACCTGGGGCGCCGAACTTGCCTATTTGGGAGGGGGGCCGATCAGCCGGATATTCTCCAACACCCACAATCTTTAGAGATTTGGAAGCGATATGCCCGCCGCGCCTACCCCGACTCCATGGTTGCAGATGAAAACGTCTGGCTGGAAATCCAGGAGACTACAGAGGGGAACTTAGCTTTGTCGATGGAGGAAGAAGAAATTCTCCAAAGCACCTCTATGCCTCTACTAATCAACGGGCGAGCTGGGAGCGGCAAATCTCTGATGTTGTATTACCGCTTTGCCGACTATTGCAGCCACTACCTCAAAACTTCAAAACAGAGACCTCTTGAGTACCGCCCTCTCTTTTTGACCTACAGCCCCAGTTTGGTGCAGCAAGCCCGCGACAGGGTAAGTTCAATTTTGCGCATCAGCCACCGCTATCGGGAGGAGGGGTGCAGCTTCTCCACGGAGGAAATTCAGCAATGTCAAACTTTTTTTAGCACTTTTCAGGATTACCTGCTGAACTGCCTTCCTGCCGAGCGGCAAGAACGCTACCAACCGGATCGGTATGTCAATTTTTATCGATTTCAGAGCTGGTATTGTGGTCGCCGCGATGTAGAGCTGGCTTGGCACACCATTCGCACGCTGATCAAAGGCTATGAGGTCAGTGACTATTTGGATCCCGATAGCTACCGAGAATTGCCTGAGGCCGACCGCAGTGTAGATGAAGAAGCCTTCGAGCGGATTTACGAAGAGATTTGGCCGGGTTACCGGGATCGAACCACCCACGAGGGCTACTGGGATGACCAAGATTTGGCCAGAGATGTGCTGCAGAATGGCACTCTTAATCCTATTCATCCAGTCATTTTTTGCGATGAGGTTCAGGACTTTACCCAACTTGAGCTGAATATTATTTTTTGCTTATCTCCTTGGGGAAAATACAAGTTGGATTGGGCTATTGATCGCCTGCCCTATGCCTTTGCCGGGGATCCCTTGCAAACCATTAACCCAACGGGATTTCGTTGGGCTGCTCTGAAAAAATATCTCTACGAGCATATCCGCGCCTACTTGTTGCCGAGCCATCCCTTTGAGATTGCAGGCCCGCAGGAGCTGAGAAACAACTATCGCAGCAATCCACAAGTTACTCGTTTTAGCAATGTAGTCAACCTGTGGCGGCGAGTTCTCAGCAAGAGTCGAGAAATCTATCCCCAACAGCCCTGGCGTCCCCATGAGCAGGGCATGCCGGTTCAAAGGTTTGTGCTGGATGGTCAGGAAAGAAACTTAATCGAAGATGAGCTTAGAAAAATGCTTAGTGATCTCACAGGAACAGTCTGTATCTTACCCTGTCCTGTGGGAGAGGAGCTGAACTACGTGCGTCAGGATCCCGAACTCCAGAAGATCTTTGCCGAGGAATTGAAGCAGAATCTTAAACCACCGCTCCTGCAAACTGCTACGTCTGTTAAGGGAATGGAGTTCAAAAAAGTTATCCTCTACAAGTTTGGAAACGCCTATCGACAAAACTTTAACCGAAAGCTTAATGATTACGCCCGAGGAGCTGGGGAGGCGATATCCCTGCAACTCCATTATTTTCTCAACCAATTGTATGTCGGCATTACCCGCCCCATCGAGGCCCTGGCCATTGTGGACACCTCTGCCGGTTGGCGGGAGTTCTGGGATCCAAGCTTAGAATCCAACTCTTGGCTCGATCATCCTTCTCTGCAACCGGATCGGTCGGAATGGGAGACCGACCCACCGGTATTGGGTTACCCTGTCAAAGGCATCAATATCCAGTACTGGACCAATACAAGCTTGGAAGATCTGCAGGAGGCAGCTCTTGAGCTTCTCAGGCGCGGCATCGAGGAGGGCAACCTCAAACTTCTGGAGGATGTTCAAACTCTGGCGCGGAAGGCAAAAAAACCACCTCTAGAACAGGAATGTCAGGCCTGGCTCCTCAAGCTCCAGAGGGATTACGTTTCCGCAGGGCAAAAGTTCCTGAGCCTGGAGCAGTCTGCTTTGCCCAACAAAAATCTTAAACGAGAAGCCTGGGAGTGCTTTTGGAGAGGGAAGGCCTGGTTGGAGCTGCAGCGTAACGCCGCCTACTTTGCTGGATGTCCTGGGATCCCAGACTACAGCCCCTTGGTGGACTTGATGGTGGCGACCCAAAGAACCTCTGTCAAGTCTATGGAGCGCTTCCGACAGGTGGTGCGGGTGCGAGATTGGCTGAGCGTTGAAGTCAGCCCCAAAGATAGGGACTTCGTCCCGCTTACACGAACGGATTCCACCTGGAAAGAGTGTGTACAGCAATTTTTGGCAGAGCTTGAGCAAGTTCTCAACAACTTGGGAACTTTCTGCCCCCAGGAAGAGGCCCGCAGCTGGTTTTTGCAAGAGACCCTTGAGGCTTTGAAGGGACGTCTGGCCTTTCTCGGCCAGCGGCAGCCGTTCGCGAATCAGTACTACAAGATTTGGGGTATCTGTCACTTCTATCGGCAGGAATTTGAGCGGGCGGTAGAGGTTTGGGATCAGGGGGGCCAAACGGAGCATTCCCCCTACTACCGGGCCAAGATCCACCTGGAACCCCTTCCCAGCAAGGTGAGGTGGCTATCCAAAGACCGCCAAGACTCGGTGGTGCTGGACCGATGGCAAGAGGCAGGACGTCCCCTCACAGGCGAGTGGGCAGAGTACATCGGCGACGTCGTCACCAGTCTGGAGCGCTTGAAAGACTGGCCGCTGATGCTGCGAGTCCTGATCCAACGCCGAGAGTGGGAGGAGCTCTGGAAAAAGGCGCAGGCCCATCCTCAGGCGTGGCAGCGGGGACACGATTACGAGCTGGTGGCCTGCATGGCCCGGGACACCCAGACCAACTGGGAAGAGCTGAGGCGACAATTGCCCGGCCTGCGAGATTTCCTGCACGAGGTGGTCACCAGCGTACAGATGGAGCGGGCCTGGTGGCTACAGCCCCTGGAGGTAGGCTTGGCTTGTGAGCGATTGGGCCACTACCGAGACACGCTCAGGTTTTACGAGCGCTTCACCGAAAGCAGAACCGGCAGGCTGACCAGGCAGCAACGCTCTCAAATTCGGCAGCGCTGGCTGGTGACCCACCAAAGGTATCAGGAGGTTCTCCAAGCGGAGGGGCGCCCAACAGATCGTTTGGCGGAGGAGTTTCGACAGGCTCAAGAGCGTTGGAGGGGGCAGCTGCCCCAGGCAGAACCTGAGCTGGACGAACGGGATCCCTGGGCGCTTGACTTTGTGGAGCACCCCAGCCCTGTCCAAAGTTGGCTGCTGCAGCGGGCCCAAACCGACACCCAGAGCCGACTCAGAGCGGAAATCGCCCAGGCGCTGGAGCATCTGGACGAACGACACTTGCAGCAGGTGCACAGCTTGATCCAGCGCTTTTCGCGCGCCGACCCATCCACCTAGGCTGGCTCCGAACGCAGGCCGGGAGGCCTATTGCAGGATTTGGCGCAGGCGCTCCAAGGCCCGTCGGTTCTCTTCAGGGGTGCCCACCGTCAGACGCAGCCCCCCACCCGTGTAGCGCACACCAGTCCCCAGCTCCTGCCAGGCCCGCTGCAGCTCTTGGGGATCCCAGCCGGCCACCCGGAAGTAGAGGAAGTTGGCTTGGCTGGGCCACACCCGCACCCCTGGCAGCTCCTGCAGAGCTTGATAAAGGGCTTCCCGCTCCTGACAAATTAGCGTCACGTCGGCCAAAAGCTCCTCGGCATGCTCCAAAGCCATCTGAACCGCCCACTGAGAAAGGGCCGTGAGGTTGTAGGGCAGGCGGATCCCATCCAACACTTGCATAAGCTGTGGATGACCCACAGCATAGCCCACCCGGTGGGCCGCCAGGCGAAAGGCTTTGGAGAAGGTGCGCAAGATTACCCAGTTGGGATGCTCCGCCAATTTGGGCAGGGCTGTGTGCCGGCTGAACTCAAAATAGGCCTCATCCAAAATCACCAGAATCTCTTCGGGCAGCCCTTCCACCCACTCCCACTCTGCAGCCGTCAGGCCATTCCCCGTCGGCGAGTTGGGATCCACCAGGCACACCACCCGAATCGGATGCTCCCTCAAAGCCTGTTGACATCGCTCTAGATCCAGAGCAAACGTCTCCGGGTCGCGGGGAACCCGCACCACTGGGATCCCCAGGCTCTGGGCCAGGATGGCGTACATGGAGAAGGTGGGCTCTGCCACCAAAATGCCGCCCCGCCCGCCCAGACAGGTGGCAATCAGCAGGGAGCGGATCAGCTCATCCGACCCATTGCCCAGGCTGATCTGCTCTGGCTCCGCTCCGGCATAGGCGGCGATGGCCTGCTTTAGGCCCTGGTGATGGGCATCGGGATAGCGGTTGCTGGGGATCCCCTTTTCCCAAAGGAGGGAGAGCTTCTGCTTAAAGCCCGCCGGCCAATCGAGGGGGAACTCATTGGCATCCAGCTTGTCGGCAGCCGGGGCTGGCACAGCGTCGTAGGGCTTGAGGTAGAGCAAGTCGGGGCGCAGATACTGCAGAGCACACATCTTCCTGACGGGGAGAAGTAGCTATTATATCAGGGCCAACCCGACCACTTATTCTTTTGTCAGGGATCCCTGCTGACGTAGCGCCTCAAAAAGGGCAATCGCTACGGCATTGCTGAGGTTCAGGCTGCGCACCGGCCCCCGCAGTGGGATGCGCACGCTGGGATAGGTTTCCAAGAACAGAGGATCCAACCCCCGGCTTTCGCTGCCGAACACCAACCAGTCTCCCGGCTGATAGGTTACTTCCGTATAGAGGGCTTTGCCGCGCACACTAAAACACCAGAACCGGGCCTCAGGGTGGGCCTGCACCAGAGCAGACCAAGAGGGGTAGCGATACAGTTGGACGTGCTGCCAATAGTCCAGCCCCGCCCGCTTGAGGTAGCGATCCGAAAGGCGAAACCCCAGAGGATCCACCAGATGGAGAGGCGTATCGGTGGCTGCACAGGTGCGGGCGATATTCCCCGTGTTGGCCGGGATCTCTGGGGCAACCAAAACAACGTGGAAGGGCATAATCCTATCCTACTTGCCCCCAAATCCGCGGTTGCCGCCCCCTTTTTTACCCCCACCTTTGCCCGGCTTGCGGCTGGGCTGTTGCCGAGAGGGAGAGGCCGTTGAACGTCCGCGCCAACTGGGATCCCCGCCGGGAAGAGAGGTACGCCCACCCCCCCAACCCATACCGGGAAAACCGCCACCCATGCCCATGTTGCGCATCATGTCGCGCATGCGTTGAAAATCACTGACCAGTCGGCTGACATCCTCCAGCTTGTGGCCAGATCCGCGGGCCACCCGTCGTTTGCGGCTGACGCTGCGGGCCAACAGATCCGGGTTGCGCCGCTCTTCGGGGGTCATGGAGTTGATCATGGCTTCGGCGCGGGCCAGTTGGTCTTGTCCCTTTTGCAGTTGTTCCTCGCTGATTTTGCCCATCCCTGGCATCAGTCTCAGCAGCCCTGCCAAGGATCCCATGCGTTTAATTAGGCGCATCTGCTTGAGGAAATCGGTGAAATCAAACTGGGCAGTCATCATCTTCTCCGCCATGCTGGCGGCATCTCCCAGGTCGATTTCCTCTTGGGCTTTTTCCACCAAGCTGAGGATATCCCCCATCCCCAGAATGCGGGAGGCCATGCGATCTGGGTAAAAGGGATCCAGCGCTTCCACCTTTTCGCCAACACCGATGAACTTGATGGGCTGACCGGACACTTGGCGAATGGAAAGGGCGGCCCCACCGCGGGTGTCCCCATCCAGCTTGGTGAGAATGGCCCCAGTGATGCCCAAGCGCTCGTGGAAGGCTCGGGTAAGGCTGGCCGCCTCTTGGCCGATCATGGCATCCACCACCAGCAGGATCTCGTGGGGCTGCACCGCCGCCTTGATCCGCTCCAGCTCCGCCATCATCTCCAGGTCAATCTGCAAACGACCGGCAGTGTCCAAAACCACGTAGTCGTAGCCCTGCTGCCGGGCCGTCTCCACCCCCTGCCGGGCAATCTCGACGGGATCTGCTTTGCCCAGGTCGAAAACGGGGATCTGAATTTGCTGGCCCAGCGTCTTGAGCTGGTCGATGGCCGCCGGGCGGTAGATGTCTCCGGCCACCATCAGGGACTTCTTGCCCTGCTTGCGCAAGTACAGAGCCAACTTGGCGCAGGTGGTGGTTTTCCCGGATCCCTGCAAACCGGCCATGAGGACAATGGTGGGAGGCTGCTCCGCTTGGGCGATGGGCACGTTGGCTTCCCCCATCACCTTCACCAGCTCGTCGTGGACGATCTTGATGAACTGCTGATCCGGCGTCACCCCCAGAATGACCTCGGAGCCCAGGGCAGCTTCCCGCACATCCTCGATAAACTGCTTCACCACCTGCAAATTGACATCCGCATCCAGCAGGGCTCGCCGCACCTCCCGCAGAGCTTCTTGAATGTTGGTTTCGGTGATCTTGTCCTGGCCGCGCAGCTTTCTCCAGGCCAATTCCAACTTCTCGGAGAGGGCATCAAACATGGGTACTGTGGATCCTGTCAGGCGCTTTGGGGGCATTTTCTACCATAGTCGAATCGGGGCGACTCCATCTTGGGGATCCCCACCCAGGAGACCATCCCGGCCCAGAAAAACTGGCGACTTCACAAAAGTTTAAGCAACAATAGAGGGCGTTGCATGCAGATCTTCCATGGTCAGCGTCGCTTCCCTTCCCTACAGCACCACCGACTGGCAATTGGGCTATCGCTCCCTATCCCAGGAGTACGACTATTGGATTACGGAGATCGAAGGACGGATCCCGGCAGGGTTGCGGGGAACCCTGTTTCGCAACGGCCCGGGCAAGCTGGAGGCGGGATCCCAGCGCTACGGACACCCGTTCGATGGCGACGGCATGGTCTGCGCCATCACCTTTGTGGGGGGGAAAGTTCATTTTCGCAACCGGTTTGTGCGCACCCGCGAGTTTGAAGCAGAGGAAAAAGCCGGTCGGGTGCTTTACCGAGGGGTGTTTGGCACCCAAAAGCCGGGCGGCTGGTGGAGCAACTTTCTCGACTTGCGGTTTAAAAATCCCGCCAACACCAACGTCATCTACCAGGGAGATAAGCTGCTGGCCCTGTGGGAGGCCAGTGCCCCTTACCGGCTGAACCCGGCCACCTTGGCCACCGAGGGGATCGAAACGTTTGCAGGAGGGATCTCAGCCAACCAGCCTTTTACCGCCCATCCCCGGCGGGATCCCCACACGGGAGATCTCATCGCCTTTGGGGTGCGGGCTGCCCAGAACTCCACGTTGCTGTTTTATCGTCTGGACTCGCGCGGGCGCTTGGTGGAAAAGCGGGATTACCGCCTGCCCGGTTTTGCCTTCCTGCACGATTTTGTCTGGACACCCCGCTACCGCATCTTTTTCCAAAATCCCTTGGCTTTCAACCCCCTGCCGTTTGTGTTGGGCTGGCAACCGGCGGGCACCTGTCTGACCTTGAAACCGGGGGAGCCGACCCGCATCTGGCTCTTTCCCCAGGGCGATAAGCCGCTGCAACTGGAAGCGGAGCCGGGGTTTGTTTTCCATTTTGTCAACGGCTACGAAGTCGGGGATCGGGTTGTGGTGGATGCTGTCCTCTATGAGAACTACCCTGCCCTGGAGCCGGATGCCGATTACCTGCAGATTGACTTTGCCCAGATTCCGGCGGGCAAGCTGTGGCGGTTCTATCTGGATCCCAAGGGGGGCAGCGTGAAGCGGGAACTGCTGCTGGATCGCTCGGTGGAGTTTCCGGCCATCCACCCGGCTCGAATGGGGGGATCCCACCGCTACATCTACATCGGGGCCACCCATGCTCCTGGCCCCAATGCTCCTCTGCAAGCCATCCTCAAGCTGGATACCGCCACAGGCCGCACGCAGCAGTACAGCTTTGCCCCCCGCGGCTTTGTGGGAGAACCGGTGTTCATCCCCGATCCAGAAGGTCAGGGCGAAGAGGCAGGGTGGATCGTGACGGTGGTTTTTGATGCGGCCAGCCAGCGCTCTCAAGTGGTGATCCTAGAAGCAGCCGACCTGACAGCCGGCCCGGTTGCGCGGATCCCATTGCGGCACCACATTCCCTATGGCCTACACGGCAGTTTTACTCCCCAGGTGTGGGTAACGCCTGCCTAAACGGTGAACCCCAGGAATGGCTAATGGATCCCATCGGCTCGGGAAAGATCATGCGCCCCAGCCTTTGCGGGAGCCCTGGGGATCGGTCAGTCGGATCCCGGCTGTGCAGAAACACCTCCAGTCAGCGTTGCCGGAAAAAACTACAGGTACTCTATTCGTTTCAGCTTAGGGTGAGACGCCTGGGCTACTGAGAAAAGCCTTCTGGCTCTGCACCTTCAATGTTTTGGGTGTGAGTATAATGTCCTAGTTCGAATCGAAATGACCATAAAAAAGATGAAATGGTTCTGTCTGGGGGATAAACATTCTGCGGCCTGAGAACCATTCCCTTGGAACAGTTGCTAGTATTGGCTACACGTCGGCTACAGTGTTGACAACTGCTGGCTCCCCAGTTCCCGACGAGGGCACCTGCTGGGAGTTTGTCAATGGAAGCAGGATGGAAAGACGCTGTTGGGCGTTGTTAGGCTAGTGGATGGTGTGTTGAGCAGGTCTTGGGTCAAGAGCAAAGTTATGGCCTGTTTTTGCAACGGTAAATGTCTGCCGCCGAGCATTCTGAATTGACAGCAACGGAACCGTCACAATGTCCTCCGATCTGAGACCTCCCTTTCGACCGGTACGGCCCCCCAGACCCAGCTCAACGGGTGAGGCCAAGGGATCCCTGTCATCAGCGAAAGCTCAGGATCCTGCGGCAGCTCCTGGTGCTGTTCGCGACAGCGGGACGGAGTCCTTGCAGCCTGTTGTCAGTACCACTGCTAGCTTGGAAGAAAAGAAAGAGCGAGTCTGTTTGGAACCCATCCCCCCGCCTGGGGAGAAGATGCAATACCGAGCCATCGGCCTCATCGAAGGGCGATACATCCCCTCCCCAGAGCACTTTACCCGCGGGATTTTGCGCACCTCGGATGGCTTGGATCTGAATGCCGTATTGCTGGGCCGGGTGATGAGCCTGGTACGCAAGCATCTACGGCCGGAACGCAACTATCTGTGGGTGGTTTATCCTCGCACCCGCGACAAAACCGAAGATCTGCACGTGCAGTTGCTGGGGGTGTGGGCCCCAGAAGAAATGGGGCGAACTCTCCCCGAGGGATCCCGTCCAACAGTGGTGCCGGATTGGTTTTCCATCCGGGGCGAGGTCGTTTTTCAATCGCAGGAGAAAGGGTTCATCATTGTCAAGATCCGTCAATCGGGCAAAAAAGCTTCCGCCAACTCCCCCGCTCAGCGAGTCCAGAAGGATGGAGCCGCAGCCCCCAAGCCCCAAGCCTTCAAATTGCGCCTGATTGGATCCCTGCCGGGCAAAGGGGTAGGCAATTTCTGGGATCTGCAGGTGCGCCGCCGCGGATCCCTGCTCTATGTGGAGGCGGGCACTCCCATCGGCCCAGTACTCAAAACGCCGCCGCGCCCACGCCTGAAGCGTTCCCCCCCCCAACCCAAAGCCAGGAAGAGTTCCACCCCCTCGACACGTGGGGAAGCGTCTATTCAAGAGCCGTTTTATCCTCTGCGAGATCCCACAAAAGTACCCAAGCCGGTTAAGAGAAAACGCCCATAAACTGGGCTAGTAGATCCTGCTTTAATGGAGCTTTTCATGTTGACCTTCTTGTTGTGAACCATTCTTTTACCCTGGTTAGGCCGTGGCAGAACCAACTCCTCCCAACAAACCTCCCAACAAAGATGAATTCATTTCGCCTCGCTATCCCTACTGGGGCGAAGTGAGGCCGCAGAACCTGGTTTTTGATGCCAACCTGCAGGAATTTAGCAATAAAGTGTCCTTGATTTGTAGCTTGGAAACCGGGGGCAAAATTACCCCGGAAGAAGCCTACCGGCAAATCAAGGAGCTGTGGAAACAACTCAAGCAGACCAAAAAAGCCATCTTGGACAATCCCCAGTGGAAGGAATCTCCCCCTGAGTTGCCAGAAGAGTAGCCGGCTGGATCCTGGCTAACCGCAAACGGTGTACACTGGGCGCGGATGCCGGGCTTGGTCAGGGAAGATGAGGACTTTTCCTTCGCCGGAGGCGCTTCGTCGGCTGCCAGCAGGGGCTGCGGATGGGGCCATCATTCTGGGCACGTTGGTTCTCCTGGCCTTGGTGGCGCAGGTGGGAGTGGGGGCTTTTGAGCGGTTTCAGCCTCCGGCGGTGGTGCCCCGGATCGACTTGGATCCGCGCAACCTGCCCTACTATGCGGCCCGCTCCACCTTGCGCATGTTCATTGCCTTGGCCTTTTCCACCCTTTTTACTTTGGTCTATGGCTACATTGCTGCCAAAAGCCGCTGGGCCGAGCGCATTTTGATCCCCCTGTTGGATATCTTGCAATCGGTGCCGGTGTTGGGATTTCTCTCCATTACGGTTACCGGTTTCATTGCTCTGTTTCCTGGCAGCTTGCTGGGGCTGGAGGCGGCTTCTATCTTTGCCATCTTCACCAGCCAAGTCTGGAACATGACCTTTTCCTTCTACCAATCCCTGCGCACGCTGCCTCAAGAGTTGGTGGAAGCGGCTACCTTGTATCGCCTGTCGGGGTGGCAGCGCTTTACCCAGTTGGAAGTGCCGGCGGCAATGGTGGGCCTCATCTGGAACGCCATGATGAGCTTTGGCGGAGGGTGGTTCTTTGTGGCAGCCAGCGAAGCCATCAGCGTGCTCAACCAGGAATACACGCTGCCGGGGCTGGGATCCTATGTGGAAGCCGCCATTCAAGCAGAGGATTTGCCCAAGCTGGGCTGGGCGCTCCTGACCATGGCCGGGGTGATCCTGCTGGTGGATCAGCTTTTCTGGCGGCCTTTGGTGGCTTGGTCGGATAAGTTTCGCCTGGAACAGAGCAGCGGGGCTGCTGCCCCCGAATCCTGGCTGTACGATCTGCTGACCACGGCGCGGATCCCGCGGCTGATCGGCAGTTGGCTGTCCCCCTTGGCAGAGTTGGTGGATCGGCTGTTGTCCTATCTGACTCGCCCGCACTGGGTGGATCCCCTTAGTCCTGAGGTCGAGCGACGCCGCGAGCGGCTGCTAACCCAGCTTTCCTGGGCAGCTATTGGCGGCATTGGGATTTGGATTGTTTATTTTGTGGCTACCACTGTGGGCTTTGGAGAGGTGATGCTGACCTTCGGGCTAGGGATCCTCACCCTGCTGCGGGTTAGCGTGTTGCTGGTGTTCGCCACGGTGATCTGGACTCCCATTGGGGTGGCCATTGGCTTTAATCCAAAACTGGCGAAACTGCTGCAGCCGGTGGTGCAATTTCTGGCAGCTTTTCCCGCCAATTTCCTCTTTCCTTTTGTCACGTTGTTTTTTATCCGCACCCAGATCAGCATTGAGTGGGGCAGCATTTTGCTTATGTCGCTGGGAGCACAGTGGTATATCCTTTTCAACTCCATTGCCGGTGCCCAAAGCATCCCCACGGACTTGCGAGAAATGGCCGTGGATGTGGGCTTACGAGGATGGCAGCGCTGGCGAAAGCTGATCATTCCAGGGATCTTTTCCGCCTGGGTCACCGGGGGAGTCACGGCCAGCGGCGGCGCTTGGAACGCCAGCATTGTCTCGGAGATTGTGGCCTGGGGATCCACCACCCTGACGGCTACGGGGTTGGGCACCTACATTGCCGAGGCAACGGCGGTGGGAGACTGGCCCCGCATTACCTTGGGCATTGGCATGATGAGCTTGTTTGTGGTGGGCATTAACCGTCTGTTCTGGCGACGGCTGTATCAGTTGGCGGAAGAAAAGTATCACCTTTAGTCTTTTCAGTTTCTGAGGCAATCTCTCTATGAGCTCTGCAGCTTCCCCCGTTTTAATTGAGGTTGAGAAAGTCTACAAGCGCTTTCCTTTGCCAGAGGGCAAGGGGGAGTTTACCGTTTTAAGCCAAATTGATTTGCAAGTGCGGGCAGGGGAGGTCTTGGCTCTGCTGGGCCGCAGCGGCAGTGGCAAAAGCACCCTTTTGCGCATCATGGCGGGCCTGATCCCCCCCAGCCAAGGGCGGGTGCTGAGCAACGGCCAGCCTCTACGCGGGCCTAACCCCGATGTGGCGATGGTGTTTCAAAGTTTTGCCCTTCTGCCTTGGCTGACCGTGCAAGAAAATGTGGAGCTGGGGCTGCAAGCCCGAGGGATCCCCCGCGAGATCCGCCGGCAAAAGGCCCTGAAGGCCATTGACTTGGTGGGCTTGGATGGGTTTGAGAACGCTTACCCCAAGGAGCTTTCGGGGGGGATGAAGCAGCGGGTGGGCTTTGCCCGCGCCTTTGTCCTAGAGCCCAAGGTGCTGTTTATGGATGAGCCTTTTAGCGCTTTGGACGTGCTGACGGCGGAAAACCTGCGGGGGGAAATTGATGAGCTGTGGAATGCGCAAGCCTTCCCTTCCCAAAGCATTCTCATCGTCACCCACAACATCGAAGAGGCGGTGTTTTTAGCGGATCGGGTGGTGATTCTGGGATCCAACCCAGGGCGGATCCGGGGGGAGGTGAGAATAGATCTGCCGCGGCCTCACGAGCGCACGGATCCCCGCTTTAAGTCCTTGGTGGACTACATCTACGAGATCATGACCAACCCCGAAATTGCTGTTACCGGAGAGGTGGCTCTGCCTGCGCTGGCTGGTGATAAGACCACTTCCCCCTATGCCCTGCCTCTGCCCCATGCGCGGGTGGGCGGGATCAGCGGTCTGCTGGAGTTGATCGTGGAGTGGCCGCAAGGGCGGGCGGAGATTGCCGATTTGGCCGAGCGGCTGCAACTGGCCGTGGACGATCTGCTGCCGATTTTGGATGCGGCGGTGCTGTTGGGCTTTGCCGAGGTGGCCAGCGGGGTGGTGCAACTGACCGAAATTGGCCAGGACTTTGCCAACACCACCATCCTGCGCAGCAAGGATCTCTTCCGACAACAGCTATTGGCACGGGTTCCCGTGTTCCGCAGCATCTTGCAGACTCTGGAAGAAAAAGGCAGCCGCTCCATGCGAGCGGACTTCTTCTTGGATCTTTGGGACGAACACTTCCCCCACGCTGAAGCCGAACGGCAGTTTGCCACCGCCATTGACTGGGGACGCTATGCAGAGCTGTTTGAGTACGACGCCTCGGAAGAACGTCTCTATCTGCCCGAGCCAAGCGAGAGCTCCACTCCTCGAGAGCCTGTTGGTCTTGACTCTCGTTCCGAGTGAGGCTCATCTTGCTCTGCCTTTCTCAAAGTTGCATCGTAAGGCAGAGGTATTATGCCAATTCCAGGAAGTCCCGAAATCTACCACATTAC
This sequence comes from Thermostichus sp. MS-CIW-25, assembly GCF_054060015.1. Classification (NCBI taxonomy): domain Bacteria; kingdom Bacillati; phylum Cyanobacteriota; class Cyanophyceae; order Thermostichales; family Thermostichaceae; genus Thermostichus; species Thermostichus sp. MS-CIW-25. Next base: position 4,159 of record NZ_JBSSCS010000017.1, on the reverse strand, counting down.
TCATGTGTGCAACTTGCAAGGGATTGTAACCACTGGTGGGCTACTCTCTGACGCGGCAATACTTCAACAAGGGGGGCCGACGCAAGCCATTGGCATGTCCAAAATCAAGCAACGTCGGATTAAGGAGCTGGAAGTTTCATGCCACCCTGGCACAAAAGTCGGCGACTATGTTCCTTTTTACTTTTGCCCCCGCTCGATCATGCTTTATGTCATCCACTGCGCAAACCATCCCGAATTGACCTATCGCGGTGGGCAGACTCCGATCGTACATCTCGAAGCAGACCTGTATCGGGTCATCGCCTGGGCTGATCACAATGGGGTTCGGTGGGCTTTCTCCCTCTCCAACGCGGGTGCACGCTACGCCGAGTTCCGCTCACAACCCGACTGTCTTGGCGAGCTGGACTGGAATGCCATCGCTGCCAGGGATTTCCGCGACCCAGATATCAAAGAGCGCAAACAAGCAGAATTTCTTGTCCACCGCTATTTCCCCCTTGATCTCGTTGAAAGGATCGGGGTGTGCCAGGCCAGCGTAAAAGACAGAGTCAACCGAGCATTGACGGGGAGTAAGTATAACCCTGCAGTTGAAGTCCATGTCGATTGGTATTTTTAGCGGAGGGAGGCCATGGCCCTTGAGTACTGTATCGGAGATATCTTGGAAGCGGATGCGGAGGCGCTGGTCAATTCCGTTAACTGCGTTGGCGCCATGGGCCGTGGCATTGCCCTGCAGTTTAAGAAGGCCTGGCCTGGGAACTTCAAGGCCTATGCCGCAGCCTGCCGGCGGGGGGAAGTCCAACCGGGCAAAATGTTCGTTTTCGAGACGGGAAAGCTGACTAATCCTCGCTATATCATCAATTTTCCCACCAAGCGCCACTGGCGGGGGAAGTCGAGGATTGAGGACATCGAGGCCGGTCTACAGTCCCTTGTGGAAGAGATCAGGCGTCTTGGCCTACATTCGGTTGCTCTGCCACCCCTGGGTTGTGGCCTCGGTGGTCTCAGTTGGCCGGATGTTCGCTCCCGCATCGAGTGGGCGCTGGCAACGCTCCCAGATGTGCGCATTCTTGTTTTTGAGCCGACTGAGGTTCAGCCTTTGCCGAAGAGCATGCGCCGTGGGCAGGTTCCTACCCTAACTCCGGGAAGGGCGGTGCTGGTGGGCCTCATGGAACGTTACACCAACGGCCTACTGGTTCCCTTCGTTTCCCTGCTCGAGCTGCACAAGCTGATGTACTTCCTGCAGGAAGCCGGGGAGCCCCTTCGCTTAAGGTTTACAAAGGGCGTTTATGGCCCCTACGCTGAGAACCTGCGGCATGTTCTTAAGGAAATCGAGGGTTACTACATCTCTGGGTACGGCTCGGGCCGTGATCGACCAGACAAGAAGCTGGAGCTGGTGCCTGGCGCCATCGAGGAGGCCCACAGCTATCTCGCCGATCAGCCAGAGACGAGAGAACGCTTTGAGCGTGTCAGCGACCTCGTGGAGGGCTTTGAGTCGCCCTATGGTCTAGAATTGCTGGCTACTGTCCACTGGATCGTGACTCGTGGGCACCCTTCTACGACGGCAGAGTTGGTGGAAAGCTTCTACGCCTGGGGAGATAGAAAACAACAATTCAGTAGCAAACAGATCCTGCTTGCCGCTCGAGTTTTGGCAGAGAAGGGGTGGTTCAAGGCACTTCCAACAGAGCCGCTTGCGGCCAGCCGAAGCCAGTTCGAAACACGGCCCTAGCGCTCTGCACTACTTCCGGTCTGGAACCTGCGAACACGACTACCCCTTGCATGCAGCAAGTACCTACTCATAAATCCAGCTTTGGGCAACCGGTGTCCAGCTCACCAATTCCGACTCATCGAACCAAAGGGCGATCTCCCGCTGCGCGGTTTCAACTCCATCGGAGCCGTGAATGAGGTTGCGGCCAATGTCGATGCCAAAATCGCCGCGAATGGTGCCCGGTTCTGCCTCCAGGGGGTTGGTCTTGCCGATGAGCTTACGGGCGGCAGCAATCACCCCTTTGCCCTGCCAGACCATAGCCACCACCGGCCCCGAGGTAATGAACTTCACCAAACTGTGGAAGAAGGGGCGCTCCTTGTGTTCGGCGTAATGGGCTTCCGCCAGCTCTTGGCTCACTTGCACCAGCTTCAGGCCCACCAATTGGTAGCCCCGGCTCTCCAGGCGCTGGATGATGGTGCCCACCAGCCCCCGCTGCACGCCGTCTGGCTTGATGGCAATAAAGGTGCGCTCCATGGGATCTCCCCTCGTTTTACAGATCTTCACCGCTATCCTTGTACCGGATCGGGGATCCCGAGCGCAAGGGAGCAAAATTAGCGCTTTTTACGCGCCCACCACTGCCAAGGTCAGGAAGGCAGCCCCCACCACTGTAATCGCCCAGCCGGCCCAGCGAGTTAAGCCAGGGATCCGCAACCCCCAGCCTTCTGCTGCCCAAAGGGCCAGGAGAGCTACCCCATACTGGACGGTGCTCAACCCCAGTAGATATCCCACCCAAGGCATGGGTTGGGCGCCGATAATGGTTTCGGCGTAGGCATAGCCATGGAATAGCCCCGCCAGGGATCCCCCTATTAGCAAGAGCCAACTTGGGATCTGCCGCGGTTGCACCAGCAGCAAGCCGAAGAGAACCACGGAAGAGGCAATGGCCAGCTCCGTCAGTCCCAGGGGATCCCAGCCGGCCAGGTGGATCCCAGTGCCCACCAGACCCGCTAGCACAAAGCCCAGCGGGATCCCGTAGCGCCAGGGCTGCCCCGCCGCAACAAAACCGATGGCCACGACGAAGGCCAGGTGATCCAAGCCAATGACAGGGTGAGCTAGCCCAGAGAGAAATCCCTCCCAGGCCGTTGCAGGCAGTTTCCCTCCCAGGGCGTGGTGGGCAAAAGCCGGCGAAAAAAACCCCGTAACTGCCAGTGCACCCCCAGCAGCGGCAAAGCTGGGGATCCCTTCCTTCCGCCACCGCCCAAGCGGCGATGGGACTTGCTGCCACAGCCAAGACATGCTTTTGGACCTCCCTGAGTTCTCTCAATAGCTGCCCAGATCTCCCAGTCTAGGGGCGCTCTCTGTACCCTTGCAGATTCTCCGGCTCAAATTGGCGCAGAATCCGAGTGGCTTCGCGGATGCGGGGCTCGCTCTCTTCTTCCACAATGAGCACATACTTGCCTGCGTCTAGGCGGTTGCGGTAAGCCAAAGCATCGCCGGAGCCACTGGACAAGCCCACTCCGCCGCCGACGAAAAAGCTGCCCATGGCCCCGCCCATCGCGCCCAATAGGCCGCCGATCAGGTGGTTGCCTATAGGTCCCGCCCAGGCAAAGGTATCCAAACCACTCAAAACGCTGAACCCCACCCCAGCCAAAAAGCCAAAGGGCACCAACCAAATGGCCAAACGCTGCATCTGACGGCGGGCGGCTCGGGCCGGATCGATCAGCCCAAACTCATCGGCGGTTTTGTAGCCTCGCCCCAGTAGGTGCAATCGCTCTAGCGGGAAGCCCGCTCGCTCCAGGGCGCTGTAGGCCGCCTCAGCGGCCATACGATCCGGCAGTACCGCGATCAAATAGCTCATGGATGCGGAGAGCCAATCAGTTCCGTACTTCATTGTCTGCCAAGTTTGAGCGAGGATCCCTGTGACCCAGTCTGGCTCCACTAGCGCTCCATCTACTAGCCTCTACCAGCGCTTTTACGAAGTGGTGCGGCGGATCCCGCCGGGCCGAGTGGCCACCTATGGGCAGGTGGCGCGGGTTGCCGGTTACCCCGGCTATGCTCGCCAGGTGGGCTATGCTTTGTTTCGCCTGCAAGGCCAAAACACCGACATCCCTTGGCACCGGGTGATCAACGCCCAGGGCTGCATTTCCTACTCCCCTTTTCGCCTGGGCTACGACGACCTGCAGAAAGCGCTGCTGCAAGCCGAAGGGATCCACTTCGACGCCGAGGGCCAGGTGGACTTGCAACAATTTGGCTGGGATCCAGGGGAAGTTTAACCTAGGCTTGACCTAACCTTAAACAGGTCATAGCGAAACCCCAATCCCAGCCTTGGTAACGTAAACTACCCGACACCCGCGCTATGCGCAGGGTGCGAGCTTTATCCCAATCCCTAGCGGCCCCAGAGGACAGCTAAGTTTCGGAATTTCAGGCGAGTTTACAGTCGCCCCAAGGAGAGAGATTACTTGAGCA
>NZ_JBSSCS010000016.1:0-62339 GCF_054060015.1 Thermostichus sp. MS-CIW-25 | reverse complement strand
TCAGGACTTGGGTCATGGTTCTATCATAACTTCCGCATTCCTCCCGACACTGACCCTACGGGTACAGTGCGGGGCTCCTGCGATTTCTAGCTGAGACCCGTTCAGGAAGGGATCCCGGCTGGATCCCTTCTGTTGTGAGGAAAACGCAAAGATTACTGACCGATGTTTGTTCCCTGTCAAATTTCCAACTGAATCTTTTACATTCACCGTTGCAGATCGGGGATCGCTGTAACGTATGGATATGAACTTAAGTTAACATTGCCTTCCCCTGTAACCCAGTTGGAGGCCTCTAAAAGGAGTGTAATCTCATGATGCCGAGTGGCTCCAAAAATTCCGATAGGCCAGCGGCACAGTCAGGGCACAGCGATTTGGTCTCCGACCCGCCGATGCAAGCGGCTCCTTCTCCGGCAGGTGCTGCTGAGCTTTCCTCTGCGCGGCCGTACGTGGTGTTGCACGGCCATTTCTATCAGCCGCCCCGAGAGGATCCCTGCCTCAACCGCATTCAGCGACAGCCGAGCGCCAGCCCCTTTCACGACTGGAACGAGCGCATTTGGGCGGAATGTTACCGCCCCAACGCCTTTGCCCGCGTTCTGGATGACCAGGGAAGGGTGGTGCGTATTGTCAACAACTATGAATTCCTGAGTTTTAACTTCGGCCCTACTCTCCTCTCTTGGCTAGAGGAGCATGACATTGAAGTTTACCAACGCATTTTGGCCGGCGACCGCCTCAGCGCTGAGCGGCTGGAGGGTCATGGCAATGCCATCGCCCAAGTGTACAACCACGTCATCCTGCCCCTGGCCAACGAGCGAGACAAGTACACCCAGATCCGCTGGGGAATTGCCGATTTTCAACACCGCTTTGGGCGCCATCCCCAGGGGATGTGGCTGGCCGAAACCGCCATTGATGCAGCAACGGTCACGGCCTTGGTTGAGTGTGGGATCCGCTTCGTCATTTTGGCCCCCAGCCAAGCGCAGCGCATTCGCCCCTTGGGACAAACGGAGTGGATCGACGTTAGCCAAGGCCAGATCGATCCCCGTCGGCCCTACCGCTGCTTTACCCCCGATCGGGAGGGGTACTTGGATATTTTCTTTTTCGATGGCCCCATTTCCCGTGACTTGGGCTTTGGGGATATCGTCTACAGCACCCACTCTCTGGCGGAGCGGATCCGTTCCGCTCTGCGCCCGGACAAAGAGGGGGAAGCCTATCTGATCAACTGTGCCACCGATGGCGAGACTTTTGGCCACCACAAGCGGGGTGTAGAACGCACGCTGGCCTATGCCTTTTGCGAGGAATTTCCCCGCCGGGGCTGGCAGGTGGGCAACTACAGCCATTTTCTCAGCCAACATCCCCCCACTTGGGAGGTGCAACTGAAACCGGTCACCGCCTGGAGCTGCGCCCACGGGGTAGGACGGTGGTCGCGAGACTGTGGCTGCGGAGCGGTGGGAGGGTGGCACCAACGCTGGCGGCAACCGCTGCGGGAGTCCCTCAACTGGCTGCGGGATCAGCTGGCCGAGATCTACGAGACGGAGGCCAGAGCCTACCTGCGGGATCCCTGGCTGGCGCGGGATCGTTACATCGAGGTGATTTTGGATCGGGAGCGCTGTGATGCCTTTTTGCAGGAGCACCAAAGCCACCGCCTCACCGCCGAAGATCGGGTGCAAGTGCTGCGCCTGTTGGAGATGCAGCGCTACAGCCAGTTGATGTTCACCAGTTGTGGCTGGTTTTTCGAGGAGCTATCCCGTCCTGAAGGGGTGCAGATCCTGCGTTACGCGGCACGGGCTATCCAGTTGGCAGCAGCAGTGGCGGATGTCAACCTAGAAGAGGAGTTTTTGCAGCGCCTGAGCAAGGCCCCCAGCAACCTCGACCTCTACAGAGACGGCAAGGGGGTCTATTGCGCCTTGGTGCGCCCCAGCTTGATCAGCCCGCAACGGCTGGTGGCCCGGCACGCCATGTTTTCCCTGTTTAACGGGATCCCCCGTTCCCAGGGATATGTGCTGGATCAAGTGGATCAAGATCGCCTGACGATAGGAGGATCGACGCTGGCCATCGGGCGGGTGAAGCTCACTTTTCCCACCACCCGCGAAGAGCACGACCTGATCTACGCCATGCTCCATCTCGGCGGCTGGGACTTTCAATGTGGCGTCAAGCCGTTTGCCGGGCGGCGCATCTACGAGCAGATAAAAGCGCGGCTGCTGGCCGGATCCCACAGTCGGATCCAGATGATCCTGACCCTGCAAGACCTATTTGGGCCGGAAACCTTCGACTTGAACGCCCTCGACGACGAAGATCGGCAGCAGATGATGCGCTGGCTCACTCAAGATACCCTAGACCGCCTGGCCCAGCTCTACCGCCAAACCTACCTGGACAATTACGGGGTCTTGATGGCCTTTCGGGCCGACGGCCTGCCGATCCCGGAAGAGTTGTTGGCTGCCGCTCAGATCACCCTCAACCAACGCCTGTTGACCAGTTTGCGGGCGATGGAAATGGAAGAGGGCAAGCGGGATCACCTGCTGGAATTGCGGGCAATTGTGCGCGAGGCCGAGCAGTTGGGGTGTCAGTTGCGGCGGGAAGAGGCAGCCCGGGTTCTGGATCGGCTCCTACAGCGGGGGATGTGGCACCTTGCCCACGCTTTTGAGCCGGAGACCTTCGGCGAACAGCTCTACAACCTGGAAGAATGGCTGCAATTGGCTGCAGACCTGCGCCTGCCCATCAACTTGGATCGCCTGCAAGAGCTCTATCTGACAGCGCTGGAGCGTCAAATTGGCCCGCGTTGCCCAGCTTGGCCCCAAGAAGATTGCCGAGACATTTCCGCCGAAAACCTGCACCGCCTCTTACAGATTGGGCAGCGGATTCGGGTTAACGTCAACGCCTGGCTGCGTCACTTACAACTCCAAGATTAGGGTCATTTCAATTCAAAATAGGACACTGCACCTACACCCAAAACGTTGGTCGCGTCGTCGCATCTTCGCGTCAGCATTGCGGAGCAATAATGCACAGGCTTGTAGGGCTTTTCTCAGCAGCCCAGGCGTCTCACCCTGACCCGAAAAACTACCAGTTGACAGCTAAGTGAACTTCAAGCCTATCGGGATGACAGGATTCGAACCTGCGACCCCTTCGTCCCGAACGAAGTGCGCTACCAAGCTGCGCTACATCCCGACTGACGGGCCCCTCTAACCGCCCGCCGAAGCTCAACAAGTATAGCACGCCGGCTACGAACAATGATGACAAGGGATCCCCGGCAGAGAAGGGGATCCGATCTGCGCTAAGCTGCAAAAAATCCCCCCTCTCGTCAGCCCAAGTATGAGTCAGTCTAAGGGTTTCCGCAAATCCAAGCCTGAGAAAAAACCGGCCAGCTCCAACACTGCCAAGCGCAAGGAAGCCGCCCAACGGTACGACGAGCTGAAAGCCAAGGGGATGCCGGAGTTCAACATCTTTGCCCGCCGTCGCCAGCCCGCGCCTGGCCAGCCCAACCCTTGGCTGCCGGTGGGATCCCTGGCAGTGGGACGTTCCAGCGCCATTCACCAAGCCATTTTCCAAAATGAGGAAGAACTCAAAAAAGCAGCCGTCAGGCTGTTCCCCCGTCTTGGCAAAGTCAAAGACGAGCTGGAGTTTGGGTTTCGCCTCAAGGACAAGGACTTTCAGGACGAGCCGATCCAGGTGGCGATCCGCCCCCAGCCTTCACCCCTTCAAGTCTGGATGGCCAAAATCCGAGGTTGGTTGGGCCTCTCCAGCAAAGGAACCTCTAAAAAAGGCTAGACCGCCGCAAAGGCTCTGGGCAGCCAGCTCAAAATCAGAGGGTTGACCACCTCTGGGCGCTCGTCGTGGGGGCAATGGCCTGTATTGGGAATGGGCAAGAACTGGTAGTCGATCCCTTTCACGTGGTTTTGAAAGCCGCGACCCCGTTGAATGGGCGTCCAGGGATCCCCCTCTCCCCAGAGCACCAACAGCGGGCAGCGCACCTGAGGCAATAGGGCTTCAGGAGTTGGGCCAGGGGGAGCGGTGAGAATCGAGGCAAACACCTGCTGAGCGCCCACATCACAGGAAGGGGCATACAGAATCTCCACCAGCTCATCGGTAATGGCGGCGGGGTTACGGTACACCTGCTTGAGAGTTGCGCGGATACGCTGCCGCTGCCGCACCCGATCGAACAAAAACGGCCCCGTCACCGGAGAAGCCGCCAGAGCGGTGAAAACACTCATGAAAAGGCGGAAAATCGGGCTGAGCTCATGGGAGCGATGGTTCAATCCCCCGGCGCAGTTGAGCAGCACCGCCCCTGCTGTTAACTGGGGATGCCGGGCGGCCATGATCAAGCTGAGCAAGGCACCAATGGAATTGCCGATAAATACAGCAGGCTGCTGAATGTGCTGCTGCCAAAAATCCACCAGCAACTCCGCCCACAGATCCAAGGTGTAGGGGAGAGCAGGCTTGGCCGAGCCGCCAAACCCCAGCAAATCCAGGGCATAGACCCGGTATCCTGCCGCAGCCAGCACGGGGATGTTGTGCCGCCAATGGCCGATGGAAGCCCCAAATCCATGCACCAAGACCAGCGGGGATCCGGATCCCTGCACCACATAGCGAATGGCATGTCCGCGCCAGCTCCAGACTTGGGGAGCAAAAGGAGCAATGGCCTCAGCCGCAGAACCGGCAGAAGAAGCAGTCAGCACAGCCTGAAAACAGACCCAGTTAAAGATGTAGGTAGAAACTCAGAGCCATCCCTGTTCATCATAGCTTCGGAATGCCTTTGTCTGATACATTTACGCTGAACACTGCTGAGCATTACTGCTCAACGGTGAAGCGATAGCATTCTGTCCGTTTCCGAACAGAAAGGCGGTATCCCGCAAAGCTCTGAGCATAACACCCAGAGCGCCTTGCCAATCTCGTGGTAGCCTATGGCTGCACTTGGGGCATGTGAACACCTTTGCGCCACCCAACTTGGTGTGGATGTGCCCGCACTTGGTACAGGTTTTGCTGGTGTACGCTTCCGATACTTCCACGACGACCACGTTTTTCTTTTTGGCTTGAAATTTCAGGAACTGCTTGAACCGATAGTGCGCCCAGGTGAGCATCGCCCTTGCTGTCTTGCTACCAAACTTCCTCCCTGCCTTGGCAACCATCTTGGCTGACTCGAAAGTGGGGAGGAATATCAATCGGTAGTTATCCGTTAGGAACGCCGCTACCTTGCGATGGCACTCGTCCACCAAGTTCCTGATTCTCTCCCGCAGACGAAACGCCGCTTGCCGCATTCGCCTACGCTTGGGTCTCGGTGCTTTACTCAGCCTAGATTGCAGATCGTCTAGGTGGTAGCACAGCCGAGTGATTCTGCCGAAGTCCCCTTTGGCAATATCTACAAAACCTCCCGTCTCTACTGCCCTGCCTGCTGCTGCAGTTGCGGGTTCAGGTGCCGCCGAGGTGGGGTTGGGCCGGTCAACATGGGACGGAAGCATGCTGGACTTCTTGGGATCCCCGCCCTTGGCTGGATGGCATAGCACCCGGGGATCAGCTTTCGACCTCATTTCGACCTCATTATTTTGTAGATTTTGTAGCTCGGCTGGGTTGAGCAGAAAGAGCGCTGGGAAGCGCAACCCGTCCAAGGAGGTCGGAGCCGGAAGCCAGTTGGACAGGTTAAGGTGAAGAGACTGTTAAGATTCTTATGGTTTTGCTGTTGCCAAGGCAACACCGCACCAACTAACATCTCGCTACACTGCGACCGCTCATGATTCATCCTCTGCTGCAACGGCTGCACCAATCCACCCTGACCCCGCTGCGGGATATCCACTGGACGCCGGAATTGTTCGGAATCCTCTTGGTGTACTTTGTGCAGGGGGCGGTGGGGCTGGCACGGCTGGCCACCAGCTTTTACCTGAAGGATAGCTTGGGCCTCAGCCCGTCTCAGGTGGCGGCGTTGATGGGCGTTGCCATGAGCCCCTGGATCCTCAAGCCCCTCTACGGCCTGCTGTCGGATACCGTACCGGTGGCGGGCTATCGGCGCCGTCCCTACCTCTTGCTGTCGGGGCTTCTGGGGTGTGGGGCTTGGCTGGGGATGGCCCTGTGGGCACCGACGGCTGGTCTGGCCACCCTGTGGATGGTTTTGGGATCCCTGGCGGTGGCGGTAGGGGATGTAATCGTAGATTCGCTGGTGGTGGAGCGGGTACACGGCAGTGACTGGGCGGGGACGGGCACGCTGCAATCTTTGACTTGGGGAGCAACGGCCTTGGGATCCCTGCTCACCGCCTATTTGGGAGGAGCGCTCTTGGCCCATTATCCGCCGCAGGTGGTGTTTGGCCTGACGGCCTTTTTGCCGTTGTTCATCGCTCTGGCAGCTTGGGTTATTGCCGATCAACCGGTGGCGTTGTCCCAGGGCTGGGATCCCTTGCAACAACAGGTGGGGCAGGTGTGGCGGGCGCTGCGGCAACCCAGCATTTTGCTGCCGGTGCTGTTTGTGTTCGTTTGGCAGGCCACTCCCAGCGCCGATGCGGCTCTTTTTTACTTTGTCACCAACGATCTCGGCTTTGGGCCGGAATTTTTGGGTCAGGTGCGCTTGGTAACCAGCATCGCCAGTTTGCTGGGGGTAGGGATCTTCCAGGTGTATCTGCGGCGGATCCCACTGCGGCCCCTGTTCGGCTGGATGACGGTGATCTCGGCGGCGTTGGGCCTGACCAGCCTTATCTTGGTCTATCACCTCAACCGGGATTGGGGCATCGACGATCATTGGTTTAGCTTGGGGGACAGCCTGGTGCTGACGGTGGCAGGACAAATTGCCTTTATGCCAGTGCTGGTCTTGGCCGCCCGCCTCTGCCCCCCTGGGATCGAGGCCACCCTCTTTGCTCTGCTGATGTCGGCCTTTAATTTGGCGGGGTTTCTCTCCCAAGAGCTGGGATCCCTGCTGATGCATGGGCTGGGGGTAACGGAGACCGATTTCAGCCGGCTGGGGCTGCTGCTGATCCTGACCAACCTTTCTACCCTCTTGCCCCTGCCGTTTTTGGGCTGGCTGCCGGAAGAGAGCATGACCCTTGGCGGAGCAGAACTGGAGGCGGAAGCCCATGCCTCTCTGGAATCCTTTCTGCGGGATGTGCAGGCAGAAGAAGCGGAGACAGCCTTGGCGATGGAAGGGGTCTCTCTGGCCGAAACCGACCCAACCTAAAGAGACTCTGTCTGGCCTCGGGAAAGGCATACAGCCTCGGTGTCCAGCCGCTAAGATGGAGGGATGAGCTGGGTAGCCCCCACAACTCACTCGGATCTTTCACTTCAGGAGGGGACCGTGCTTCATCGTAGGATCTATCAACTCAGCCGCGAAGGCAAGGATGTGTGGATCTATCTGCGGGATCAGGGACGCTGGCTGGAACGGGCCAAGATCCTCGATATCGAAGGGGACACCATCCTAGTTCGCTACGAGACAGAAGATGAGGAGGAGATCTGCTCCTGGGAGGAGATGATTCGCCTGGAAAGCATTGGAGCTGTTGCTCAGCGCCTTTCCACCATTCCCAAGGGGATGCTCAGCACGTCAGATTTGCTCACCTCAGAAGACTGCCCTCCGGCTGAATTGCTGCATCCGCCACTGTTGCCTACCGAAGGAGAAGATCACCCCAGCAGCGAGCGCCTCGTGGAGGATTACTACCTGGATCGGGAGGCTCCTGCCGAGCTGCCGGTGCGCTCCAGTGGGGAAGATCTCAAACGGGCGGATCGTGCCCGGCACGATGCTGAAGGCACGGATTGAGTTCTCCGTTTGCCAGAGCGGCGCAGAAGAGCGCTTGACATCCTCAGGTTCAGACGCCAGCTCAGAAGCCTAGAGGTGGATGGCCCGGCCACGGCCAGAAAAGTTCTCTAGAGTTCACCTTGGCAGATGAAGGGGATCCCAAGGGCGGGATCTACTTTGCCAGGCCCTCAGTTGTGCAGGGTCGGATGGTCAGTGGGCCGTAGAACTCCTCTTGGCACAGCTCCACCTGAGAGCGGGCAGCCATTAGCAGCAATGACCAGAAGACTTGAATGGGGTGAATGGTCCCGCTGCTGCCGTTTTGATAGCTTTTTTGGCAAAAGTGTTGCTGGAGATCGACAAAGCTGATCTGGGTCAGACCCTGCTGCCAAAGCTGAGCCAGCAGAGATTCTAGCTCGGCGGTGGTTTCCAAAAGGTTTTCCGGGTGGGCTAGCTGAGTGATGGCCGACAGCGCTTGCTGGCGAGAAATCCGTTGGGCCAGCGGCTTTGGGGCAGCTTCGGGCTGGTGTTCCAGCAGGGTTTCCAGCTCTTGCAGGTGGGCGATGAGTTCTTTGAGGGTGATGGGCCGGGTACGTTGAAGACGGGGTGCTGCCCTGGGTTGCAACACGCGATCCAAGTGTGCCAAAGACCAGCTTGGCCAGGGATCCACTTCTACCTCCACCGGGCTGGGCTCACTTTCTTCTGCTTCTGGTTCTGCCAAAGCCATCGCCTTAAGATAGACCAACATGGCAGCGTGGAGCAGGGCTTGTCCCGACTCAGACAGGTCATGGCTGCTACTGGTGGGAGCCATACGGGCCAGAAAGCGATCGATAACCTCGATGACCTGCACATCCCAGGGATCGATCTCGCCTCGTTCTGCCAAATCAATGAGCAGAGCAATTGCCTCTTCGGTCGGTGAGTAGGCCATAGCGCCCCACAGCTCCCTGACCCTTACTGTAGCCCTCAGGCCGGATCCCGGCTATCTCTAGCCATCTCCCATGCCGATCCGAATCCTCTGGCTCAATCGCTGACGTGGTAATATAGAGATCCTGCTCTAGTCGATAGCTGCTAGAGTGGTATCTGCGGGCGGTTAGCACAGTGGTAGCGCACTTCCTTCACACGGAAGGGGTCACAAGTTCGAATCTTGTACCGCCCATACCCGCAAACCTGCTCCTGCAGCGAGCTTCAACAGTCCAAGTCCTTCTCCTGGAGGAGAGATACAGGCGGCTAGAAACGACTTTTTCCGCCCCGGGATCTCCCTGAAGCGCGCCTTAGGGAGAGGGCTAATGGCTGTTGAGAACAACTCCGCTTGAGCTTCCAGCGTCTTTGCTGCCAGGCCAGTGGAGAAAGGGAAGAATGGTAGCCTAATAAAGGGTAGGGTTGAGGCCATGCAAGAATTTCGTCCCGCTAACGCGATCAGAAACCTTCGCTTCATACTCCTGGGCTTGTGGATCTTGAGCCTGCTCGTTCTCCTCATCCAAAACTGGGGATCCCCGGCAAGGGTTGTGGTGGGTGGGCAATCGGGATCCCCGATTCCTTTGTCGTTGGTGCTATTGGCCTCTTATGGGGCAGGGATGGGGCTGGGATTTTTGTATGTAGGCTCCTGGCGATTGCACGACCGGGTGTTCCAGCGACAGGCAATCCGTAAGTTAACTCAGTTGAGCGACCGAGTTCGCTTTTTGGAAGCCCAGCTGATTCCCCCCGACCACTATTTGCCCCAAGATCTGCCGGAGTACGAGCCGGATCCCCAAGCAGGCCGCTATTCCTATTCCAATATCCCGCCGGAACGCATTCGCGATCCCGCTCCTGAGGACGACGATGCGGCAGCAGCTCCCAACTGGCGGATTGTCCAGCGGCCCTACGCCGACGAGGAGGAGGAAGGATGGGATTCCTAAACTGGTGGAAATCGTCTGCCGCTCCTGCGTCTGAGCCCGACCCCCGCCCTGAACCGCGGGGACAGAACAACTATCTGCTCATCGTCCTAGACAGTTGCCGCTTCGACAGCCTGCTGGCGGCCAACCCCAAGCACTTGCTGAAGTTGGGCCCTCTGGAAAAGCGCTGGAGCTACGCTTCCTGGACGGCCCCTGCCCATTACAACCTGCTCATGGGCCTGCTGCCCCACACCAGCCCCATCCACGTTTTTGCGTCCGAGCACTACAAGCAAGATTATCTGCGCTACAACGAGCGGCTCGGCACCCGGCAACCCATTGAGTTCAAGCATCTGCTGCCTCATCTCTATTTGCCGACGCTGCTGAAGCATCAACTGGGCTACACCACCCACGCCATGGTCTCCATGCCGGTGCTCAACCCCAGCACGCTGCTGAATCGGGATTTCGATTCCTACCGCCTCATGCCCCAGCACAACGATATGGCGGCCATGGTGGAACAGTTGCGCTTCGAGCCGGATCGCCCCAGCTTTTACCTGTTAAACGTGGGCGAAACTCACTATCCCTACGCGCTGCCCGATGAGGATCCCAGCTTGTGGCCCCGCATCTCGGGGGTGAATGGGGTGTTGAAGCGGCTGGATGAAGGAGAAGAGGACGGGATCCCCTTTTTCGATTCGGCCCAGTTGGAAGAGCTACGGCAGCGACAGATCCAGGCGGTGCGCTACCTGGATGGGATCTTTGAACAGCTGTTCGACCTGGTTCCCAAAAACACCTACATCACGGTTACAGCCGATCACGGCGAACTGTTTGGGGAGGGAGGCTACTTCGGCCACGGCCCTATCCACCACGAAAAAGTGCTGGAGGTGCCTTTTATCGAGGGCAAGATTCGCTAGGATGAGGCCCTCACCCCCAGCCCCTCTCCCTGAGGACAAGGGTGGCCATCGATAGCCCAGCAACTGGGCTTACCAGGATTGAGCCTCTGTTTGCCTGCCGGTTAACGCGATCGCCTGAATCGCATGGGCAGAGCCTCTTCCCTTTTGGAGCAGCTAGATCTGCTGGGTCTCCGGCTTGGGCAGGGTAGGATCCCGGCGGGGTTCGCCGTTGGCGCTACTCGGACGGAGCCCTTGCGGGGATCCTTTTACACCGGAACCCAACCCATCTTCGGCGGCCAGGTCGGCAGAGCGGGCGATCTCGTAAAGGCTTTTCACCACACTGCTGAGGGGAATGGCGACGATCACGCCCAGGATGCCCCCCAGTTGCGCCCCCACCAACAGGGCAATCAAGATCCACACTGGATTTAGCCCGATCAGCTCTCCCATCAGGCGGGGGGCGATGACCCGATCCTTCACCTGCTGCACGATCAGGGAAACCAGCACCACTTTAAGGCTGAGCCAAATGTCCTGAAAGGCCAGCAACACCGCCGCCGCCCCAATGCCAATCACCCCCCCCACCAGGGGGATGACCTCCAGCAGGCCGATCAGCAGGCCAAACAGGAGCCCGAAAGGTACCCGCAAAAACCCAAAAACCGGCACCAGCATCAGGGCCATGATGAACCCCAACACCAACTGGCTGATGAGGAAGTTCTGAAAGCTGAGGGCTAGGGCTTCGCCAATGCGCGGCCCCCAAGGTTTGGGGAAGAGGCTGAGCAACCCCTGCCAGAACTGGCCCCCGTAGAGCAGCATGTAGAGGGCCAACACCAGCACCAGCACCAAGTCGATCACCTGGTTGAACGTACCCAGAAGGAGATCCAGGGATTGGCCGGCAATTTTCTCGGCGCTGGCCTGCAGGCGGTTGAGAAGGGTATTGACCAGCTCCGTCTGGCCAAGGTTGATGTTGCGCTCGGCGGCCCAAAGGCTAATCTGGTCGAGCCAATTTTGTAAGGTGTCCACCCACTCTGGGATCCGCGCCCCCAGCTGCACCACTTGCTTGGCCAAGACCGGCACCACGGCGATCCCCACCAAGACCAGCAGCACCACCGAGAGAGCAAAGACCAGGGTGACCGCCAAACCTCGACTGACCCGATAGCGCCGCAGCACCTGCACCGGGTAGTTGAGCAAAAAGGCCAGCACCGCCGCTGTCAGGATGGTGGTGAGCAAATGCCCAAACAGCCGACCCACCTGTATGGCCAGCCAGCCGCTGATGACGATCAAGATCCAGGTGAGCAGCAACCGCTGCAAGGGTGAGAAGCGATTCATGCCGGAGCCATCCCCAAGGGATCCCAAAGCGCTTAAAAACCCAGGATGCTATACCCACTATCCACGTAGATCACCTGGCCGGTAATGCCGCTGGCCAGGTCGCTGGCCAGAAAAGCCGCCACATTGCCCACCTCTATTTGAGTGACATTGCGCCGTAGGGGAGCTTTCTCCTCCACAGCATGCAGCATGGCATGAAAATCGGAAATGGCCGATGAGGCCAAGGTGCGGATTGGGCCGGCAGAAATGGCGTTCACCCGGATCCCGGCAGGGCCCAGCTCGGCAGCCAAGTAGCGGACACAGGTTTCCAGGCCCGCTTTGGTGACGGCAGCCATGTTGTAGTTGGGCACCACTCGCACTCCTCCCAAGTAGGTCAAGGTGAGGACACTGCTGCCGGATCTCAGTAGGGGCTTGGCAGCCCGGCAGAGGGCAATCAGGGAGTAGGTGCTCACATCCATGGCCAGGGCAAACCCCTCCCGCGAGATATCGCTGAAGTTGCCGCTCAGCTCCTCTTTTTTGACATAGGCCAGGCAGTGAACCAGA
This sequence comes from Thermostichus sp. MS-CIW-25, assembly GCF_054060015.1. Taxonomy (NCBI): domain Bacteria; kingdom Bacillati; phylum Cyanobacteriota; class Cyanophyceae; order Thermostichales; family Thermostichaceae; genus Thermostichus; species Thermostichus sp. MS-CIW-25. The sequence goes on along the minus strand of NZ_JBSSCS010000016.1, from coordinate 50,028 downwards.
ATATCGACCTGACCCCATTTTTCGGTTACCCCCTGAAACAGATCGCTGATCTGCTGATCGCTTTGCACGTCGCAGGGGAGGAGAAAATCTGGCTGCAAGGGATCCGTGAGTTGCTGAACTTTGGTTTTGAAGCGATCCCGCTCGTCCGGCAGATAGGTAACCCCTAGGCTGGCCCCCGCTTTGTGCAGTTGCTGAGCAATGCCCCAGGCAATGGAGCGCTCGTTGGCAATGCCGGTTACCAAGGCTTTCTTTCCCGTCAGCTGTAGCATGGCAAAAAAAGTAGGGGTGTATTCCTTTCTATCCTCCCACAGGTGGGAGCTGGGGCTGGGAGAAGGGATCCCAGGCACTCCTGAAGTCCCGTTAAAAAGGCCCGGCTTCCACAATGAAAGTCCTTTTGGTTGAAAAGGAATATTGTCTGCTGGATCTCCGCAGCCCTGTTACCCGTGCCGAAATCATCGAGCACCCGTGGTCGTTGGAAGATACCTCCCTCAACCGGGCTGATAGGTGGAAGCCACGTGCAGTTCCTTGAGCTGCTTCGCCTCAACGCTGGAAGGAGCGCCGGTGAGCAAACATCGCGCCTGCTGGGTTTTGGGAAAGGCGATGACATCCCGGATGGAATCTTCCCCGGCCAGCAACATCACCAGCCGATCCAGGCCGTAGGCAATGCCGCCGTGGGGCGGGGTGCCATACTCAAAGGCTTCCAACAAAAAGCCAAACTTGTCCCGCGCCTGTTCGGGGGTGAGGCCAATCGCTTGAAAAACCTGCTCCTGAATTTCCCGCTGGTAAATCCGCAGGGATCCCCCTCCTACTTCCACGCCGTTCCACACCAGGTCATAAGCCTGGGCCCGCGCCGTTTTCAGGTCGGCCAAGTCGTCGGGGTGGGGGGCGGTAAAGGGGTGGTGCAGGGCTTCCAGGCGATTTTCTTCGGCGTTGAACTCAAACATGGGAAAGTCGGTGATCCAGAGGAGATTCAAGGCGTTCTCTGGGATCAAACCCAGCTCCTGGCCCAGGTGCAGCCGCAGCCGGCCCAAAGACTCGTTCACCACTGCCGCCGGCCCTGCCCCAAACAGCAACAGATCCCCTGGCTTGGCCTGGGTGAGATCCAGCAACCGCTTCTCCTGCTCGGGGCTCAAGCTCTCTTTCAGGGCGCCGATGGTATCGAGGCTGTCGGGCCGCACCCGGATAAAGGCCAAGCCGCCCGCCCCATACTGGGTGACCAGCTTGAACAGATCCCCGCCTGGTTTGATGCGGGTGTTGGAGATCTTTTCATCGCCGCCGGGCACTGGCAGGATTTTGATCAAACCGCCCTCAGCCAGCACTTTGGCGAAGACTTTGAATCGGGATCCCTGAAACACCTCCGAAACATCCACCAACTCCATCCCAAAGCGGGTGTCAGGCTTGTCGGAGCCGTAGCGGGCCATGGCCTCGGCATAGGTCAGGCGCGGGAAGGGACGGGGCAGGTGGATCCCTTTGACAGTTTTGAAGATATGGCAGATCAGTCGCTCGTTGAGCTCCAGGATCCCTTCTTGATCCATGAAGCTCATCTCCATGTCCAACTGGGTGAACTCCGGCTGCCGATCTGCCCGCAGATCCTCATCCCGAAAGCAGCGGGCGATCTGGTAGTAGCGATCCACGCCAGCCACCATCAGCAGCTGCTTAAAGAGCTGGGGCGACTGCGGCAGGGCAAACCACTCGCCGGGGTTGACGCGGCTGGGCACCAGGTAGTCTCTGGCCCCTTCTGGGGTGGAGCGGGTGAGAATGGGAGTTTCCACCTCGACAAAGCCCTCCTCGTCTTCTAGGAAACGGCGGATGGCCTGGATGACCCGGTGGCGCAGTTGCAGGTTACGGGACATGCGCTCCCGCCGCAAATCCAGGTAGCGATAGCGCAGGCGGATCTCTTCTCGCACTTCCTCTGCTTCTTCTCCCGAGACGCTGAAGGGGAGCTGCTTGCCGACTGGACTGAGCACTTCCAACTGTTCGGCGTAGATCTCGACCTCGCCGGTGGCCAGGCGAGGGTTGAAGGAGTCGGGGGGCCGTTGCTGGACAGTTCCCGTTACCCGCACCACATATTCGTTGCGCACTTCCCCCGCCAGTGGATATGACTGCGGAGTTTTCTGCGGATCCGCCACCAGTTGCACAATGCCAGAGCGATCCCGCAAATCCAGAAAGATCACCCCCCCGTGGTCGCGGCGGCGGTCGATCCAGCCGTAGAGGGTGACGGTCTGGCCAATGTGGGCCGGGCGGACTTCGCCACAGTAGAGGGTGCGGGCCGGGCGATGGATGACAGCAGGCATGGAAGAGGTGAGAGAACAAGGGTCTGAGCCCCTATCATACAAAACTCAGACCTCCTGCCTCGACTCAGCTTCTCAAGAGCATTCAGGGGATCCGCCCAGGGCTACCACAATCGTGCAGGTGTTGTGGCGCATCATGGCAACGTAAGTTTCGGCGCCGCTGCCTGGCTCCCCCAAAGAGTCCGAGTACAGTTTCTGTTCGGCTACCTTGACCCCGGCTTCGGTGGCCACCGTTTGGAGGAGAGCGGGGTTGAGGGTGGTCTCAGCAAAGATAGCCGGCACCCGCAGAGCGCGGATCTCCTCCACTAAGCGGGCCACTGTCTGGGCGCTGGGCTGTTCTTCGGTGCTGATCCCCAGCAGGGATCCCCCCATTTTCAGGCCGTAGGCTTGGGTGTAGTAGGCAAAGGCATCGTGAGTGGTCACCAAAACCCGGTTGGGAGGGGGGATGGTCTGAATTTGCTCCCCAATCCAGGCATGAAGCTCCTCCAGCTCTGCTCGATAGGCAGCAGCATTGGTTTGGAAGAAGGTCGCCTCGCCAGGCACCTGTTCCGCCAGCTCTTGGGCGATGCGCTCCACCATGCGGATGACGTTTTCCACATTGCCCCACACGTGGGGGTCGGGAGTGGGGATCCCATCCTCCTCATTGGTGACGATGGGATCGAGGATCTCGGCCAAGGCAACCCGCCGCGCCTGTTGGGCTGTGGCCTCGATGAGGCGCATCAACCCCGGCTCCAGGTTGTAGCCGTTGTAAAACACCAAGTCTGCCCGCTCTAGGGCCATCCCATCCGCCGGTGCCGGCTCGTAGATGTGGGGATCCATCCCCGGCTGCAGCAGGCTGGTGAGCTGGATGCGATCTTGGCCCACCTGCTCCACCCAATCGGCGATCAGTGTGGTGGTGGCCACAACGCGGGGACGCGCCCAACCCGAACCGGCTAGGGCCAGAAAACTGCTGATCGCCAAGCCGAAGGCCGCTACCCAACGGCGCCGCCCCCAAAGGAAGACAGGACTTTTCATTATCGTTTCATGATTTAGGTACCCCTTTAGGGTACACTGGACTTACTCGAAAATGAAAGCAAAATGAAAAAGCAATCTGCTCCTCTCCCTCTTCGCCCGGCCAGGGGATCCCTGGTGGTGCGGGATCTGACGGTGCGTTACGGCAGCCTGCGGGTGCTGCAAGGGATCCAAGCTGAAATCGCGCCGGGCCGCCTCACGGGCATCCTTGGGCCCAACGGAGCCGGCAAAAGCACCTTTCTCAAGGGGCTGTTGGGGTTGGTGCCGCTGGAACGGGGGGAAGTGCGCTACGGCGGACAAGCGCTGCGGGGAGAGCAAGTGGCCTATGTACCCCAGCGCTCGGCCATCGACTGGTCGTTTCCCGCCACGGTGTGGGATGTGGTGTTGATGGGGCAGGTGAGAGCTGCTGGCTGGTTTCGCCGCATCGGGAAAAAGGGGCAGCAGCGGGCTGCTCAAGCCCTGGAGCGGGTGGGGATGGGGGCCTACCGGGATCGCCCCATTGGAAAGCTGTCGGGGGGACAACAGCAGCGGGTGTTCCTGGCGCGGGCCTTGGCGCAAGAAGCGGAGATCTACGCCCTTGACGAACCCTTTGCCGGGATCGACCAGCCCAGCGAAGCTATTTTGTTCCAGGTGTTGCGGGAGCTGGCAGATGCCGGCCACATCGTGATGGTGGTGCACCACGATTTGGGGCAGGCCCGGGCCTACTTCGACGAAGTGCTCCTCCTCAACCGTGTCTTAATTGCCCAGGGATCCCCGCGGGAGGTGTTGCAGCCAGCGGTGTTGCAGCGGGCCTATGGCCGAGCCCTGCTGCTGGACTCAGCTGCCTAGGGAGAGTTTGAGGTCAACAACGTTATGGAATGGCTCTGGCACAGCCTGGCGGATCCCTTGAGTTTTGCCTTCATGCAACGGGCTCTGCTGGTGGCGGTGGCCGTCGGCATTCTCTGTGCCGTGGTGGGCAGCTATCTGCTGGTGCAAAGCTTGGCCCTCCTGGGGGATGCCATCAGCCATTCGCTGCTGCCGGGCCTGGCCATTGCCTACATGCTGGGCCTCAACCTGTTTGTGGGAGCCTTTGTGGCCGGTCTCCTCAGCGCCCTCTTAATTCAATGGATCCGCTCCGCCAGCCCCCTCAAGCCGGATGCAGCCATGGGGATCGTCTTTTCGGCCTTTTTTGCCTTGGGGATCCTGTTGATCACTTTGATCCAACGGCGGGCTCGCATCGATCTCAACCACTTCCTCTTCGGCAACCTCCTGGGGGTGAATGCTGTCGATGTGCTGACAGTGGTGGGCATCACCCTTTTGGTGTTGGGGTTAGTGGCCCTCTTCTTCAAGGAATTGACCTTTTACAGCTTCGATCCCTTGGGGGCCAAAGCAGCCGGCCTGCCCACCGAGCGGCTGGGGTGGGGGCTGATGGTGCTCACCTCCCTGACGTTGGTGGCCAGCATGAAGGCAGTGGGCGTGCTCTTGGTGTTGGCCATGCTGATCACGCCGGCAGCAACCGCCTATCTGCTAGTGCCTCAACTGCACCAGGTGATGCTGCTGGGATCCCTGTTCGGGGTGAGCGCCAGCCTGTTGGGGATGTACGCCAGCTACTACCTCAACGTCGCCTCCGGCCCAGCCATTGTCCTGGTGGCCTCTGCCTGGTTTGGCCTGGCTTTTCTGGGCAGATCGCTCTTGGGTAAATACTAGAGGCCAGGGATCGCGGGTTGGGATCCCTGGCTCAAACCTCATCTGAGAAAGGGTAGATGCATGTTAACTCAAAAGCGGGAAGAGCGGCCATCCCGACCGCCTGCGCTGGTCTGCCGAGGCAACGCCTTGTTGACCCTCAGATCCCGGCCCATCCAAGTAGCACCGTCCAGCTCGTCGATGGCCTTTTGCTCATCGGCTTCGTTTTCCAGTTCCACAAAGGCAAAACCTCGCTTACGGCCAGTCTCCCGATCCACCGGCAGCTTAATTTGCTTAACGGTGCCGTATTCGGCGAACACAAGTCGCAGGTCTTCTTCGCTGGCCTTGAAGGACAAATTACCTACAAAAATGGTCATGGTGTAGCAAACTCCGAACCTTACCCTTTAGCGTTCAGTTCGGAGGCTCACCTGGTTAAACCATTCGCTCAATCCGAACCTCATGCCAACCACATCTTAGTCTTCCCAATGGCATTTGCAAAGCCATCCTTCCAGCTTTTTGTCCGAGAATTGGGAGAACTTTTGTAGCAAGATGGAAACTCAGGATCCTAACCTTCATGGGCGATTACTTTGGCCCAAGGGTTGGCGTTTGGGGATGCCAGGAGAGCGAGGATAGAGAGGCGGTGTTGGGGCCACTTTCTCCAGCAATAGGCAGTGGCGCACCCCACGGCTGTGGGGTGTGGTGAAGGCTTCTACATGGATCAGTTTTCCGCCCAGGATCTTGAGGGCCCGCTCCAGCGTTTGGGCTTCTGCCTCCGTCCAATGGCCACGATAGAGAATGGCACGCCCCCCTACTTTGAGCAGTGGCAGACAATACTCGGCGCAGATCTCCGCCGAGGCCAAAGCCCTGGCCAGAGCGACATCATAGCTGCCCCGTTCCTGCCGGATTTGTCCCCAGATTTCGGCCCGTTGAGCCACCGCCCGCGCTTGGGTGAGAGAGAGCCTCTGCAAGATGTCCTGCACAAAGGCAATCTTGCGTTGGGTGCTGTCCAGCAAGGTAAAGCTGGCCTGAGGCAGGGCAATTTGGGCCGGGATCCCCGGAAACCCTGCCCCGGTGCCGATGTCGATCCCCCGCCAGGGTTGAGCTTGGATTGCCTCCCAGGATCCCAGCAGGCGCAGGCCCCGCAGAGAATCCCACAGGTGTTTCTCCCAAAAATCGATGGGATCGGTGATGCGGGTCAGGTTCTGGGTTCGGTTTCCGGCCATCACCAAGGGATAGAGCTGTTGCAGTTGCTGCTGCTGCTGCTCAGAGGGCTGCCAACCCAGATCCGCCAGCCAGCTTTCCCACAGGGCCTTGAGCTCTGGAGGCTCAGAGGAAGGAGCGTCAGCCTTGTTCATCCCAGGGATCCCAGCCATGGCGATCCCAGTTTCAATCCGGCAGGGATGGCTCTGTCGGCCCAGCCTTTCAGCTCTTGGGTCAAGCCCTGCAAAGAGCGGTCGGTGCCCAGCAGCTCTTGGTTTAGGCAGACCAACTCCTGCAAATCCAGCTCCTGACAGTTGGCCCAGTCTTCCGCCAGCAAGTTGATCGGCTGGGGCTGAGTTTGGAGCAACTGATAGGAGGCCAACTCCAGCTCCACATTCAGTAGCACTTGCTCCAGCCGTTCTACCCGCTCCTGCATTTGCGCCAGTAGGGCTGCCAACTGCTGACAGCAATGGTGAACCCGCTGAGCATAGATCTTGAGCGGCAGGGTCAGCGGCAGCAACGACTCAGACAACAGTTGAATCAGGTGCTGGGCTTCCAGTTCTTCCAGTTGCAGGTCTTGCCAAATGGCGTGGTAAAGATGAAGCGAGCGACGACAGGCTTCCAGGCGCTGGTAGCAAGGCTGTAATACAGAACCGCGCAGCTCCTGCAGGTAGTCGGCCCACAGTTGCCCAGCCTCCACCACCCACCCCGTTTGCAGAAAACTCCACCCCTGAGCCAGCAGCCAACTGACGAACAGGCCCGCCAACAATTGGGGCTTTTGCCGTGCCAGGAAAGGCAGAAGATGCTCTCCCCAAATCGCCAACCCCAACCAGAGTAGGGCAGCCAAAGCCAAGTGGGGCAAGCTGATCATCTGGGCCAAAAGCTGCGCAGAACCTGCGGATCCCTGGGGAAGTCGGCGCTGCCCCAGCATCCAGAGGAGCCCCGCGCCCAAGCTGTACAGCCCTCCCCCCAACAGAGGGATCACCACCAACCACAAGGGCTGCCCCGTCCACAGTCGCGGCGGCGATCCACCCTCCCCCAGTCCATCACAACTGAGGAGATACAGGGCCAACAACGCCAAAATCACACCCCACCCCTGCTGTCGTTTGAGGCGGTGGGCAAGCCGGCGACGGCGGCGACGAAGGTAAGTTTGAAATGATTCAGCAGCGATGGACATGAAGCAGCTCTAGGGATCCCTGCCGATATCCGCCTTAATCTCGACCATTCAGCCTTGCTTGATCATAAGTCGATAGGCCGTGGGTCTGTATTGCAAACCATCACCAGTTACCGGTATAAACCCTCTCGCAGGGCAAAACCAATCGCGGCTTTTGGGACAGTTCTGAGGGACGGCAGCAGGGCACCTTCCCCTTGCTAGGATAGAGAGGCACTCAAGTTAGGTTTCTTAATCTAAACCCAATTTTTCAAGCTTGGGTATTCTGCACTGTGTGAGGCTCTGTCATCCCCTCAACTCTTATGCTTGATCCCAGTCTTTTCTCTTCCCCCTCGAGGTGCAGCCTCAGATGATTGTCATTCTCGATTTTGGATCCCAGTACTCTGAGCTCATTGCCCGCCGCATCCGCGAAACCCACGTCTATTCGGAAATCCTTTCCTATCGCACCTCTGCTGAGCAACTGCGGCAATTGCGACCGCAAGGCATCATCCTCTCCGGGGGCCCCAACTCGGTGTATGAGCCAGGCGCTCCGGTGTGTGACTCTGAGATTTGGAACCTGGGGATCCCGGTTCTGGGGGTGTGCTATGGCATGCAACTCATGGTGCAACAGTTGGGGGGCAAGGTGGAGGCAGCCCAGAAGGGGGAATATGGCCGTGCCGCTCTGCACATTTTGGATCCCACCGACCTGCTCACCAACCTGCCGGAAAACAGCATCATGTGGATGAGCCACGGGGATTCGGTTACCGAACTGCCGCCGGGCTTTCACACCTTGGCCTCTACCGACAACACCCCCTGTGCCGCCATTGCCGATCCAAGGCGTCGTCTCTACGGGGTGCAATTTCATCCGGAGGTGGCCCACTCAGAGGCTGGCGCCTTTCTCATCCGCAACTTTGTCTATCACATCTGCGGTTGCGAGCCCACCTGGACAACGGCAGCTTTTCTGGAGGAAGCCGTTCGAGAGGTACGTGCCCGTGTGGGCAATAAGAAGGTGCTGTTGGCCCTCTCGGGGGGGGTAGACAGCTCTACTTTGGCTTTTCTGCTGCACAAGGCCATCGGCGACCAGCTCACCTGCGTGTTCATCGACCAAGGGTTTATGCGCAAGGAAGAGCCCCAGCGGCTGCTGCGCCTTTTCCAAGAGCAATTTCACATTCCCGTCCACTACGTGGATGGCCAGGAGCGGTTTCTCCGGCAGTTGCAGGGGGTTACCGATCCCGAAGAAAAACGCAAACGAATTGGGGCAGAGTTTATTCGCGTGTTTGAGGAAGAATCCCAGCGGCTGGGTCCTTTTGAGTACTTAGCCCAAGGCACTCTCTACCCAGACGTGATCGAGTCTGCCAATACCCATGTGGATCCGGTTACTGGAGAACGCATTGCCGTCAAGATCAAAAGCCATCACAATGTCGGCGGCCTGCCCGAAAATCTGCGCTTTAAGCTGGTAGAGCCTTTGCGCAAGCTCTTCAAAGACGAGGTGCGGCAACTGGCCCGCTCTTTGGGTCTGCCGGAAGAGATTGTGGGCCGCCATCCTTTTCCGGGGCCGGGGCTGGCCATCCGCATTGTAGGCGAGGTTACCAAAGAACGGCTGGAAACCCTGCGAGAAGCGGACATGATCGTGCGGCAGGAGATCAACCGCTCCGGCTACTATCCCAAACTTTGGCAAGCCTTTGCCGTGCTGCTGCCGGAAGTGCGGTCGGTGGGGGTGATGGGGGATAAGCGCACCTATGCCTGCCCGGTGGTGGTGCGGCTGGTTACCAGCGAAGACGGTATGACCGCCGATTGGGCGCGAGTTCCCTACGACCTCTTGGCCACCATTTCCAACCGCATCGTCAACGAGGTGCCCGGCATCAACCGCGTGGTTTACGACATCACCTCCAAGCCCCCTGGCACCATCGAGTGGGAGTAGGCGGGATCCCTTGCGTCTGGCCTCGATTCCCGGCTGGATCGATGGCTACCTATGGCCAGCTTCCGGCAGGGAATAGGAAGGGCTTGAGCTGAAGGGCTGAGCGGCTTGGACTTCCATTCGGGCCAAAGTCGTAGCGGCATCCGCCAGTTGCAGAGCAAGGTTGGCACGGCTAATCGGATCCCGGGCATTCCAGAGATCCTGTCCCAAACAAAACACCCGATAGCGAAAGGCTTTGATCGAGCGCGATGGGATGACCTTGACAGTCATGGCTACAACCTCTTCTCCACAGAGACGTGAATAGTCAGCAGAACCCGCTCGGGCTCAAGGTAAACAAATGTTACCAAAACAACCTCGTCCTCAGAGGCAATACTGACCGGGCAGGTGGCTTTCGGGGGCTCCACCCGTTCATGCCGTACCCCCACAGTGTATTCTCCAATTGGCAGGTCATCAAATCCAGCGTCCGCATAGATCAACTCAATGGTTTCTTCTGCAATCAACTGCCCCTCTCGCTCCAGGAAACTGAGAAAAGGGATCCCATCGATAGAGGTGAGCGCGTTGTTGGCCTGATTGCGGATCATCACAAAGATGTCGGACATGGAGAGTGGGCCATCACCTCAGGGCTTCATGATCGAGGCTGCTGGAATGTAGCCCGACTTTCTTTAGCCTGGACTGCCGCCAAGTCCTGATTCAGCGACCAAACCCTTGACCCCGCGTGGCCGGACGGGCAATACAGGCCTGGAGTTTTTTCCGCAGCTGGGCTGTATCGAGGCGCTGACCGATGAGCACCAACTGGTTTTTGGGCTGGCGAGGCCACTCATCGCTGCTGAGGGTATAGCGCCGACCGCTGAGGTGAAAGATATGTCGCTCTGGGCTTTCCTCGAACCACAACACCCCTTTGGCACGAAAGACTGCATCGGGCAACTCGTTGAGAAAATTTTGGAAAGCATCCAAAGAGAAGGGCTGATCGCTCTCAAAGGCTAGGGAGTTAAAGCCGTCAGCCTCGATGTGGCTGTGATGGGAGTGGTGGTGGTCATGATCGTGCTCATGGTCATGGTGGTCGTGACTGTCGTGATCATGGGCTTCTTCTTGGGGCAAGGAACTGGCCTGAAACAAATCGGTATCCAAGATTAGCTCCAGGGGAACTGCGCTGTTGACGGTGCGCAAAATGCGGGCATCTTCTTTGATCTCGCGGATGCGTTTTTCCAGACGCTCGATCTCGGCTTCCTCGACCAAATCGATTTTGTTGAGGAGAATCACATCCCCATAGGCAATTTGGCTGTAGGCCACGTTGCTGTTGAACAGATCGGGGGCAAAGTTGGTGGCATCTACCAGGGTGATAATCGAGTCTAGCCGCGTCAGATCTCGCAATTCTGGCCCCAAAAAGGTGAGGGCCACCGGCAAGGGATCCGCCAATCCCGTAGTCTCCACCACCAGGTAGTCGATCTTGTCGGAACGTTCCATCAACCGCAACACGCTTTCGGCGATGTCGTCCCGGATGGTGCAGCAGATGCAGCCGTTGTTCAGCTCCACCAAGTCTTCTTCGCTGGAGACGATCAGCTCCGCATCGATGCTGATCTCGCCGAACTCGTTGACCAGCACCGCTGTGCGCATCCCTTTCTGGTTGTTGAGGATGTGGTTGAGAAGGGTGGTTTTCCCACTGCCCAAAAAACCTGTGATGATGGTGACAGGTAAGCCTTGCTTAGGCACTTCGATGGTTGCGGTCATAGAGTGGCAGCGATCCGATATAGAGGGAACTCTTCCACTTTATCCTCTTGTCCTCATTGCCCTAGCTGTCTGAAGCCGATTAAACCCTTCAGATGCGATCAGTAGAGCCTTTGCGCCTCGGCATTGGCGGCGTCGCCAGTGTGGCCCTGGCTCTCCCAACTCGGCGGCCTCTCTCTTTCTGGCTTACTCTTCAGGGTCAGATTGCTTCCTCTAATCCCCTGGCCCTGAAAGTAGGGTTATTTCGATTCAAACTGGGACAATGCACCCAACACCTAAAACGTTGAACGCAGGGGGCCAGAGAGCTGTTCTCAGTGGCCCACGGGTCTCACCCTAACCTGAAGTGACTATCGATAACATCCCTAGGTAGACTATAGTGCTGACCCACCCCAGCTTGGCCTGTCGGGATGCCTACCTGTCCTGGGTTACTTCCACCTGGTTGCCCGGCTCTAGGCTGACGCGGAACTGTTGTGCGCCTGTTGGCAAGGGATCCGGCGGTAGCTCCGGCAGGTCGGCAAATGGGGTTTCGGCTCGGCGCTCTCGGGCAAGCTCATTCTCCGGCTCGGCAGCCAGCAGGGATCCCGTCTCATCTACAGTTACTCGATAGGCCAAGCTCTCTGGCCAATCGGGGGGAGACTGCCACTGCTCTGCCAAAATGTCTCGCAGACGGGAAAGGGGATCCGCCCCTGCTGCCTCTCTTCCCGCTGTTGGGTCAGATTCTTGAGGGGATGTGGCCAAAGGCTGCGATTGACCCGTCAAGGCAGGGATGGTGAGCTGCTCTTGCGGGGAAGGGGAAGCTGTGGGATCCCTAGGGGGGCGACTGGCCCAGATCCCAACACCGGCCACAACTGCGATCCCTCCCACCAGCAGGGCCGCGATCCCAGTGGGCTGTCGATACCAAGCCCGCGTCACCGGAGTTCCCAGATTGGCCAGTTGGGGAATGTCATCCGCCACCTGGGAGAGGTTCTCCAGCAGGTCGTACAACTGCGTCATCGACAAATCCACCTGCGCGATGCGATCTTCCCCTTGGCGCACCGTGAGACGATGAAAAATAAAATCAAGCGGACGGATGGCCACGGTACCGCTGAAGGTTCCCTTGGGTTCCCCACTCAAGTGGGATCCCACGTAGCGGTCGATTACGGTGATCAAATCGTTGAGCCAAACGTTATCGCCGTGTAAAGTTTTGACTGTCTCCCCCTGGCGGATTTCCAACTGACACTCGAAGCTGCGCTGGATGGCTTGCAGCGGCGGCGTTGCAGAGGAGTCTGAAGAATTGGAATCGGCAGGGGCTTCTCCCCGTACAGTCAGCGTAGAAGTGGGTTGTTGATAGGTGTGGCTAATCAGGGTGAGGCTGGGCATGGCAACTGCGGGCAAACAACACGGGTAGAGGGCTACAGAGGCGATAACAGAGGTGATAATTGACGAACCTGCCTCAAGAAGAGGGTGAGGTATCGGGGCCGGAGCTGTGGGCTACCCCCTCTTCTTCCAGATCGCTGCCGGCAGGCAAATCCATCTCAGGACGGCTGAGCAAGGCTTTCCACAGGCGCTGAGCGCCTTTCGGGCTACTGTAGAACATCAGCTCAATCAAGATGCGCAGGGCCAGCTCGGTGAGGCTATTCTCATCGCGCACGTCCCCATCCACCATGCGGCTGCGGTAGTGAGAGAGGAATTCATCCAAGTAATCTCCCACCAGCGGCTGACGGAAGGGGCTGAGCTCTTGATCGACAGCGGCTTCCAGTTGCTCCAAGGTGCTGCGGATACGGGCTTGTTGCTGAGCAGCCAGATAGGCAATCACCATCACCAGGGCGCGGGCCTCTTCGATATCCACCTTTTTGCGCCCACCGCTGCTGCGGCGCAAGGGGTTAGCATTGCGCAGTCGCCAGAGAGTCACCCGATCGCCAATCTGCTCTTCCAAGTTGAGGGCTTTGGCTGCGGACAGAACCGCTTCGGAACTTTCTCCGCTCAGGGACTCCAGCCCCAGCAGTAGCAAGTCCAACTGGGCTTTGATGGTACCGGTGGCTGTACTCAGGCCAGCGGGCCGACTGTCTAACTGAATGTGCTTGTGTTCCACCGTCACGCTGTCAATGGGAGCTTTGGGTTTTGACGAAACTCTATGATCTCTTGTCCGAGCCAAACCTGCAACCTACCCCCCCGCGCTTGCAGGAAAAAAAGACTTTCTGGCCTTTGCTCTGGGCAAGGGCTTGGCTAACGGGATCCGACAGGCAGGGACTTATGTCTTTGTCGATCTGGAGAATCCTGTTGGCCAGCCCTATCTGGATGCCGAGGTGATTGCGGCGCTGGAATCGATTGCCGAAACCTTGAAGCTCTTTGGCAGCTACCCTGTGCATGACCCCTGCAAACAAGGTGCCCTATCCCAAACAGCAGGATCCCTGTCCTCTGAGGGGAAAGCGCGTCCAACGTAGAATCGAAATGACCAAGGACTGCTGTCTTGAGCGCTCAGGCAGACCAGGATCACTTCACAGGGCTCGGTAGCTTTGCCAAGCTTGCCAAAAAATGTAGAGAGAAAGGATGGTCAGAAAGCCCCGAAACAGCAGTCCGACGGTTTCATCGGGCAATTTGGGCAGGGTGCGTGTGCTGATCTGTACACCGATTAACCCCCCTGTCCCCAAGATCAAACCAGGGATCCAGAGCACATTTTGGTGGATAGTGCCGTCCCCCAACCCCAGGCCATTCCAGATCCAATCGCTGAGGCCCGCATGGCTGGCGGTGGCAGCAACTGCTGTGATTACAATGGCCCCCAGACTGGTCTGAATCGCCACTTTGATCGTCTCTTTCAGCAGCAGGATCTGCATTGGCACCAGGATCACCCCACCGCCGATGCCAAACAGCCCGGCCAACAAACCGGCAGCGCCACCGGTCAGGGCGCGGGCTAACCAGGGAGACATCTGCCCTGAGGACTCCGTCCCGCTGAGGTGCTCGGCACCGCTGACGTCAGCCCCCAATTCTTGGGCCTGGATAACCACCTTTTTGTTGAGTTGCACCAGGTAAGTGTTGGCCAGCAGCAACACTCCAAACGCTGCCAACAGCAGATAGCTGGGAAGGCGACTGGCGATAATTGCTCCTACTTGAGCCGTAAGCAACGCTGGGATCCCCAGCAGGATCACCCGTTTCAGATCCAGCATGCCCATCCGCCAGTTTTGGATGCTGCCTGCAATCGAGGTCATAACGATGGAAAGGTTGCTGGTGGCTGCAGCTTGAACCGGTGGTATCCCCAAGCTGACCTGTAAGGGCACCAGGATCGTTCCACCGCCAATGCCCAGCACCCCGGCTAGGATCCCTGCCACCAGGCCGCCAATTGCCAAGGCCAACTCCATCCCCTACCACTCCCCACCGCTGCTCTATCTTGCTGGCCAAAAAGCCGCCATCATCGTAACATTCTCCAGTCCTGGCAAGACTAGCAGGGATACATCGGTCGAGAAGCCTTGGGTGTGGGGTTGAAAAGAGGCGCATCATAATAATGTTGGACAGTAAATATTGGACAGTCGTACCGCCTTGGTGCAGATCGCGCCAGCATGTCAACTTCATCCATAGGCAAGGAAGCCTTCATGGTTGCCATCCATCCGGCAAATGATCTGGGTGCTCTGAAAAATCTAGGTTCCACGGCAAGAGGATCCCAGCCTGCTTGGTGGCCTCCATCTGGGCGGCAACAGGGAACTGTGGCCCCTCTGCAACCTCTGGGGCTGGTTGCTTTGGAAGGTTTGGCCACCTGGGGAGATCGCCTGTTGGGCTTGGATCGGGTGAGGGGCTATTTGGTGGAAATTCAAGAGCACAACACCCTGCTGCTCAATCCCCATCATGTCCATTCTTTCCAAGGCGCTTACGGTTTGTGGGTAGAGTCAGAAGGGGATCAAGCGTGGATTTGGCTCAGTCGGGAGCAAGAGGGGCAAATCTTGCGCATTCCCATGTCCGCTCTGCAGCAACCGGGATCCCTGGAAGCCTTTCCAGTGTGTAGGTGCCCCTACCCTATCGAAGGGATCGCCCTCTGGATCGATCCCCACATGGGAAACCGCTACCTCTATGCCACCTGCTACCGACGGGAAAAAATCCTGCAACTGGATCCCAGCCGTGGCCTTATTGTGCAGGAGATGCCTGCCCCTGGGGTTGGCCGAGAACAGATTGCGGTGCAGGGAGACTACCTCTGGGTGAGTGATCGGGTGGAAGAGACGATCTATGTGCTGGAGCGCCAGACCGGGCGAGAATTGGCCCGCATCCTCACCCCTTCTCCTGGGCCGACAGGCTTGGCCTACTGGCGGGGGCAGCTCTGGGTAGCCTACGCCCACGAAGAAGCCTATATCCACGACAACCCCAACGCTCCGGATCCCTTGTCGGTGGCCCTGCGCGACAAAACCTGGGTGGCTCCCCTGCGCCTGCGGCCTTTGGATCCCCCTAGCTCCCCCGACCCCTCTGGCGGCAGTGGAACCGAGGCCGAGGATTCCCCCATTGCCTGTCCGGTAGTTTTTCAGCCCCAGTGTCTGGGGGAACGCGCCACCTACACCCTCTCCCACGGCTATCGGGTGGAGCTGACCTATGTGGAAGAAATTGCCCAAGAAGAGCCGCGCTTCCTGCCCGATTTGGTCTGGCGAATTGCCTTACCCTGCAACAGCCTTCGCCAACGGGTGCGCAGCCTGCACTGGGTAGGTCTGCCGTTTGAAGTGGAAGAGCAATCCGGCCAACAGGTGGCGGTGTTTTCGCTGGGATCCCTGGGGGCCCATGAGGTGCGCTTGTTTGGCTGGCGGGCGGTGTTGGATCTCTACAGTATCAAGTACTGCATCGATCCACTGGATGTAGAGGCTGCCGTTTTGCCCAGGGAGCTGCGGGATCGCTACTTGGTGGACGATGACTACCTGGCCATGGACACCTCGATTGTTCGAGAGGCAGCGCGGCGGGTCGTCGGCAGCGAGACCAACTTGCTGCGCAAAATGCTCAATATCCGGGCCTATGTTTACGACAAGCTCTCCTACCGGGTCACCTCTCGCATCGATCCGCCGGATGAGGTTTTGCGGCGTGGCTCCGGTTCTTGTGGTGAATATGTGGGGGTGCTGTTGGCTTTGGCCCGCCTCAATGGGATCCCTTGCCGCACGGTGGGGCGCTACAAATGCCCACCTCACCCAGAACTGAAAGGGATCCCGCTGTTTCCCCAGTACAACCACGTGTGGATTGAGTTTTATCTGCCCGGCTGGGGTTGGGTGCCGATGGAGTCGAACCCCGACGATCGGGGGGAGCGCCCCTATTCGCAGCGCTACTTCATGGGCTTGCCCTGGACCCATACCGAGATCGCCAAAGGGATCCCTTTCGAGACGATCAACACCGACCAAGCCTCAATTGGGGAGCTGGCCATTAACCATGTGCAATTTCGCATCTTAGAAGAAATTTGAAAGGCGAATAGAGTGAGAAAACGGGCCTGAGATTGGCCAACACTGCTCCGGGAGTGATTTTTGCCGAAGATAACAATGTGGCTCCTGATGTGGTGTGGGTAAGCCGCTCTCGACTGAGAACAGCGTTAGGGGCGGATGGCAAACTCCACAGTGCCCCAGAATCGGCGGTAGAAGTGCTGAGCCCTGGAGCTCGCAATATTGGCCAAGATAAGCAAACTAAGCTCAAGCTTTACAGTCGGCTTGGGCTACAGGAGTATTGAGTGGTGGACTGGCAACAGCAACAAGTGGAAGTCTACCGGCGTCAGCAAAGGCAGTTGGTGTTGATCAAAACTTGCTTGGGAAAGATGAATTGGACTCGAATTGGACTCGCCGTTGCTGCCGGGGCTTGCGTGCCCGATTTCACAGCTGTGGATGCCACCTCTTGCCTGAGTCTGGTGGGAGCCCCATTGCTCGCTCGAAAAGCTGCCACCCGAATGGGGAGCTGTCAATAGAGCTGCACTCCGCGGGCGCGAATGTCGCTTTTTCTTCCCCAGCCTGATGCTGGAATGGCTATGGGCCAACAACAGGGCTCTGCCCCCATCTGGGGCTTGCGTTAAAGACTAGGATAGGAGACTACGGCGGGGCTTGGCTTCGCTCCAGGCACATCCATCCAAAGCAATCCGCTCTACCTCCGAGGCCAGCCTCAATGCTTTCAGGGCCTGTTCCCCACCCACAGAAGGTTGGTTGCCCCCCCGCACGCAATTGATGAAGTGCTCCAGTTCGGCATGCAGCTTGTCGATATTGTCGGTGTGGACTTTCTCAATCAAACAATCCCGCTGGTAGGGCATTTGGCCGTAGTCGCTGGTGCTGCCGACGGATCCCTGGCGGTACACCGAGATCTCATTGTGTAGAAAATCTGCTTCTACCAAGGCATTCTTGCAGTGGACGGTAATTTTGCGCACCTTGCGGTGGGTGACCTTGCTGGCAGTGAGGGTGGCGATGGCACCGTTGGCAAAAGTGAGAGTAGCCGTGACGTAGTCCAGGTAGCCCAGCTTGGAGATGCGGTTGCCGCTGGCGGTAATCTGGGTCACGGGAGATGGGATCAGCTCCAGCAATAGGTCGATGTCGTGGATCATCAAGTCGAATACCACCGACACATCGCTGGCGCGGTCGGAATAGGGGCTGAGACGGTGAGCCTCGAAAGCCAGAGGTTCTTCACTTTGCAAGACTTGGCCCAGCTTTTGGAAAACAGGGCTGAAGCGCTCGATGTGCCCCACCTGCAAAATACAATTGCAATCGGCAGCTCGGTTCACCAGCGATTCTGCTTCGCTGATGCTGGCAGCGATGGGCTTTTCGATCAGCACATGTACCCCGGCCTCCAGGCAGGCCATACCCACCTCGTGGTGCAGAACCGTCGGCACGGCAATGGCCACGGCAGCTACATGGGGCAGCAGATCGCGGTAGTCCTCATAGAAATGAACGCGGTGGCGGCTGGCCACATCCAATCCCCGTTCCACGTTGATATCCGCTACCCCCACGACCCGCACATCCTTCATCAGGCTGAAAACGCGGGTGTGGTGCTGGCCCATGTTGCCTACCCCGATCACCCCAACCGGGACAGCTTGCTCTGAATAAGCCAGTGGACGGCGGGGAGAGTTGGCAGAACTCGGGCAAGATCGGGCCATGACGTTTCCACTACCTCCACCACAAGGGTTTCGCGAACCTCGCTCCATCTTTCGGTAACGGAGCGCCGCATTTCACGAAACAAACTTCACAAAGCTTACCATGCCTCCCTTAAATCCAGTTCAAGCCGGGGATGGGCGGCAGGTGCAGCGGGGGCTGTTGGCAGGATTGGGGGCTGAAACAGAACAGCGGCACCGGGCTAGAGCGAAACCACATGCGGGCGTAGAATCCGCTTGGACTGAGGGGCAGGCCAAGCCAAACGGGGAAAAAGAAGACAAAGGACGCCAAAACCAAGGCCACCGCCGTGATGCTCGCCCCGCGCCAAAAGCGGCGATAGCTCTGCCAGCCCAGCAGCACCAACCAAGCCAGGGCTAGGGTGCTAAACGCCAGAGCGCTCATGTAGTGGTAGATAAAAACGCAGCGGCTGACCCTAAACCAAGGCAGGTAATTGGCCGCATAGCCAATCAAAATGAAGGCTTCGAGACCGTGAAAGCGGCGGATCCCCCGCCAGACGAGCACCAAGATGGATCCCGTCCCCAGCCACCACAGCCAAGGATTGCCCACGCCATGAACAGCTTGCCAGAGGTTGCCCTGACTGCCGAAGTAGTAGGCCACGGGGCGGCCCAGAATTGGCCAGGACCAAGCTCCTGCCGAGGCCAAGGGCGTAGTCAGCCAAGGACGCAAAGCCGGGAACCAAGCCACCAGGGATCGCAAGCTGGTGGAGCAGTAGGGGTGAACAGGGGTCTCTTCGTTCACCACCAGGTGGGCTGCCATGTGGCCGCCGTAGATGGATTGGTTGATGAGCACCAGGGATCGGAAATAATTCTGGATGCCCGTCCAGCTCCAATCCAGAGTTAGTCCCTGTTGGGGATTCAGCTGCAGGTGCGGGATCCACTGAATGGCATAAAAGGCCAGCGGAGCGAGGACGAAGCAGAACGCATAGTGCCACCAGCGCAGATGACGAATCTGGCTCAAAATGCCCAACCGTGGGATCCACTGCGGGCGCAGCCAGACCACCCCCCAGACGAGGATCCCCAACAGAGCAAACATGAAGGTAAACCAGAGGCCATTCCACTTCACCGAAGCTGCCGCCCCCAACAGGATCCCGGAGCAGGCAAAGTGAGCGGCCCGTCGCCAGCCTTGGTCTTCTAGACCTCTCAGCAACAGAATGGTCGCTGCCAGCCCAAAGGCTACCAGATACACGTTGATCAGGCCAAAGCGGGATTCCACCAGAAACACCCCATCGGTCAGCAGCAAAACCCCGCTCAACAGAGCAAAGCCCACGTGGTAGGTGAGGCGGTAGGCTAAGCCGGTCAGCAACAGAGGGATCAGGGATCCGCAAAAAGCAGTGGCGAAGCGGAATCCCCACTCGTTGCGGCCAAACACCTGAATGCTAAGGGCAATGAAGTACTTGCCCAAGGGGGGATGCACATCGTAAAAAGGCTTGCCATCCAGGTAGTTCTGGGCAAACTCCGGGAAGTACACCTCATCGAACACAGGTGCCGGGAACTCGTCCAGCCGCCACAGGCGCAACCCCAGACCCACCAGAAAGATCCCCAGCGCTCCCCATACCAGCCACTGTCGGGATCCCACAGCGCTGTGCGGGGATCCGAGGATGGGCACAGCTAGCAGCAAGCTGCCCTGAGACCGCTCCGGCCCGGGGTCAATGGGGGTTGGCTCTCCAGTCATGGATAGGGCACTCTCAACACTCCGGCGAGGATCCCTAGGGATCCCCAGTGTTACTTTAGCCGACCGTGAAAGCCTAAGCGATTCCAAAGCAAACCACTGCTAGACTGTAGAATTGAATACAAAGTTGGCCAACTTCTGGCCAGTACCCTGTCTGCGCTGGCGCTCCTGAGAGCGGGCGTTTGACGTTCGGTCATCTCAGTGGGGAGGAGACACCGTGGCGACTGGTGGATATGCGTTGGTGGACAGCCTGCACCGGCATGGGGTGCAACACATCTTTGGCTATCCGGGGGGAGCCATCCTCCCCATCTACGACGAGCTGTACAAAGCCGAGTCTCAGGGGCTGCTCAAACATTACCTGGTACGCCACGAACAAGCGGCTGCCCACGCCGCCGACGGATATGCTCGCGCCACCGGCAAGGTGGGGGTGTGTTTTGCTACCTCTGGCCCAGGGGCGACCAACCTGGTGACGGGCATCGCCAACGCCATGATGGACTCTGTACCCATGGTGGTCATCACCGGGCAGGTGCCCCGCCATTTGATTGGCACCGACGGCTTCCAGGAGACAGACATCTTTGGCATCACCCTGCCCATTGTGAAGCACTCCTACGTGGTACGGGATCCGCGCCAAATGTCTCGGATCGTGGCAGAGGCTTTTCACATTGCCGGGACAGGGCGGCCCGGGCCGGTGCTGATCGACATCCCCAAAGATGTGGGCCTAGAAGAGTTTGACTATCAACCCGTCAGCGAGATCAACATCCCCGGCTACAAGCCCACCGTGCGAGGCAACCCACGGCAAATCCATGCGGCGGCCAAGCTGATCCTGCAGGCCAAGCGGCCCTTGCTCTATGTGGGAGGTGGGGCGATCATCTCCGGTGCCCACGCCGAAATTGCCGAGCTGGCCCACACCTATCGGATCCCGGTGACCACCACCCTCATGGGCAAAGGGGCTTTCGATGAGAACGATCCCCTGTCGGTGGGGATGCTGGGCATGCACGGCACGGCCTATGCCAACTTCGCCGTCACCGAGTGCGACCTGCTCATTGCGGTGGGGGCCCGCTTTGACGATCGCGTGACCGGCAAGCTAGATGAATTTGCCAAGCACGCCAAAGTCATTCACATCGACATCGACCCAGCCGAGGTGGGCAAAAACCGTGCGCCCGATGTGCCGATTGTGGGGGATGTGCGCACTGTTCTGGTGGAGATGCTGGCTCAACTGAGCAAAATGCCTTCTACTCCAGGCCTAACTCAGGCTTGGCTGGATCGGATCGAGCGCTGGAAGCGGGACTATCCCCTGCAGGTGCCCAGCTACGAAGGCGTGATTGCCCCCCAACAGGTGATCGATGCCTTTCGTCGTCATGCTCCCCACGCCTACTACACCACCGATGTCGGCCAGCATCAGATGTGGGCCGCACAGTTTCTGCGCAACGGGCCGCGCCAATGGATCTCCAGTTCTGGGCTGGGTACTATGGGCTACGGGTTCCCGGCGGCGATGGGGGTCAAGGTGGCCCTGCCGGATCAAGAGGTGATCTGCATCAGTGGCGACGCCAGCTTCCAGATGAACATGCAAGAGCTGGGCACAGTGGCTCAGTACGGCATTGCCACCAAAGTGGCCATCATCAACAACGGCTGGCAGGGCATGGTGCGGCAGTGGCAGCAGGCCTTCCACGGCGAGCGCTACTCCCACTCGGATATGTCTCCCGGAATGCCGGATTTTGTCAAGCTAGCCGAGGCTTTTGGGGTGAAAGGGATCCGCGTCGATCACCCCGATCAACTGGAAGATGCCATCCAGGAGATCCTCAAGCACGAGGGGCCGGTAGTGGCCGACTTTGTGGTCAAGCGGGATGAAAACTGCTACCCGATGGTGCCTGCCGGCAAAGCTAACTATCAGATGATCGGGCTGCCGGAGAAGCGGCAACTGGAACAAGCCGCCGAGCTGATCTACTGCCCCAATTGCGGCACCAAAAACCCCACCCTGCACAAGTTTTGCGCCGAGTGCGGCACCAAGCTCTAGAATCGGTGGCCTGGCCATCCGGCTAGGAAAGGTGGGATCCCAAGCTCTCTCTGCCGACTCCTGACCCTCACCCCCAGCCCTTCTCCCAAAGGGAGAGGAGAGTTGGGATCAACACTGCTTAGAGGGGTCGGTAAACCCGGTAGTTGATATTGGGGAAGATGTTGTCCATATATTCCACCTTGGCCAGCCACTGCTCCTCTTCAGGGGTGGCTTTTTCTCGCCGAAACTGACCCTCTTTGATCTTCTCGTAGAGGTGGTTGAAGCGCAGCAGATGGGACTTGGTGCGGCGCACTGCATAGGGAACCATCGTCCCTGTGCGCATGATAAAAGCCCAGTCAGACGATTGAGCCAGTAGCAATTCTCGCGCCGCCTGGTTCAAGGCCCGCCATTCTAGGTCATCGGCAGGCTCGCGACGGCTCAGCTCGATCATCCGCTCGGTGGCCTTGTGCAAATGGGGATAAATCCAAGCGTTGCTGGGGTTGAGCCAGTACTCGTGGAAGCCGCGCGCCCCCCAACTGGACTGGGCAGGTTTGCACACCTGCTGGGTGGGGTTCTCTTTCAGGTACTCGGCCAGGTGGGTCATGCGGTAGGTGGACTGGTCGAAGTAGCTCTTGCGGATGAGAAAATCCAAAAACCAAGGGCCCTCGTACCACCAGTGGCCAAACAACTCGGCATCGTAGGGGGCCACCACCAGCGGCGGACGTCCCATCACGCTGTAGAGATGTTCAATCTGCCGCTGCCGGTTGAACATGAAGTTGCCCGCATGTTCTGCCGCTTTTTCCCGCGCCCAGTAGGGGTCGTAAAGCTGCTTTTGCCCCAAATCCAGATTGCGCCCGGTAATGCGGTGGTATTTGATGCCAGTATTTTTTCGTTGGCCGTTGGGCATGATGTAGGGCTTGATGTACTCGTAGTCGGCTTCATACCCCAGGTCTTTGTAGAACTCGCGGTAAACCGGATCCCCGGGGTAGCCCACTTCCGCCGACCACACCTGCTGCGAGGATTCGTGATCCCGCCCGAAAACGGCAACGCCAGTCTCGGTAAAAATGGGGGCGTACATGCCGTAGCGGGGCCGTGGCTTGGCATAGAGAAGACCATGGGCGTCGGTGATCATGTAGCGCAGGCCGGCATCGGCAATCATCCGCTCCAGCCCTTGGTAGTAGGCGCATTCCGGCAGCCAGATCCCCCGCGGCCATTGGCCAAAGTGCTCGTTGTAGTGCTCACAAGCTACAATCAACTGCGCCCAGACTGCCTGCGGGTACATCTGCATCAAGGGCAGGTAGCCGTGGGTAGCCCCACAGGTGATGATCTCCAGGTTGCCGCTGTCTTGAAACTGCTTAAAAGCTCGCACCAGATCCCGGTCGTAGCGCTCCCAGAGATCCCGCACCATGGCAAACTGCTTGATGTAGTGCTCCGCCAGGTAGCGAATGTGGCCGTTGGTGGTGTTTTTGTCGTACTCCAGCTGGGCCAGCTCTTCCAATTTGGTTAGATAGTGGTCGTAGCGCTCCTGCAGCAAGGGATCCCGCAGCATCGACACCAAGGGCGGCGTCAGGGACATGGTGAAGCGAAAGTCGATGCCATCTCGCTGTAGCCCCTCGAACATGTGCAGCAGCGGCACATAGGTCTCCGTGATGGCTTCGTAGAGCCATTCTTCCTCCAGCACAAAGTCTTGCTCAGGGTGGCGCACAAACGGCAGGTGCGCGTGGAGTACCAAGGCGAGATAACCCATAGCGGCCAGGGATCCTTAGGTGGGAAAAAATAACGGGGCGAGCCCACCTTCTTCAGCAGCAAATCTGTAGAGAAGGTTAAGCCCAAGATTGTTACCTATCGTCCAGCATTTCGTCCTTGGGGTCAAGAGCTGGGATCGCTGGGGATCGCTGTTGGGCTCAGCGGTGACGAATGAAGTCGTAGATCTCCAGATACTCCTTGCCAGGATAGTTCCAGGAGTAGTCGTAGCTCATGCCTTGAATCTGCAGTTGACGGAACTGGTCAGGAGCGGTGTACCAAAGGTCGATGGCCCGATCCAGAGCCGACTCCAAAGCAGCTGGATCTGTGTGATAAAAGACGTAACCATTGCGTTGTTCGGGCAATTTGTGGGGATCGTAGTCGCGGTCGAAGACGGTATCCACCAGGCCACCCACTCCTCTCACCACCGGAACTGTGCCATACTTCAAGCCAATCATCTGAGTGAGTCCACAGGGTTCGTAGTGGCTGGGCACTACGATGATGTCTGCCCCCGCATAGATAAGGTGGGAAAGTTCTTCGTTAAAGCCCAACTCAATGTGAACATCGGGGTTGTTGTTGAGGTAGCTTTTCTCGTGGGCAAACCAAGCGCCGATCCCTCGCTCCGTAGCGGATCCCAGGAGAACAAATTGGGCATTTTTGAACAGGGAGCGGTAGATGGCATGATGCACCAAATGCACGCCCTTTTGCTCGTCCAATCGCCCGATATAGGCCACGATAGGCTTGTCAACATCCTGCAGTAGCAGCCGATCCCGCAGAGCTTTTTTGTTTTTAGCTTTATTTTCCAGCGTTTGAGCAGTGTAGCGCACGGGGATAAAGCGGTCGATCTCCGGGTTCCAGATGTCGTAATCGATGCCGTTCAAAACGCCGCGAAACTTATGCCGGTGCAGGTAGAGGGTATGGCCCAGTCCATAGCCGTAGTCGCCAAATTGCACCTCCAGCGCGTGATTGGGAGAAACCGTAGTAACGAAGTTGGAAAAGACAATTCCCCCCTTCATAAAGTTGAGAGAAAAGGGGTTGAAGTTATCGCGCAAACGGTCGTAGTGGAAGTAATAGGGTTCGCGGTTGAGGCCGGTAGCCCAAAGAATCTCTGGGCCACCAAAGCCTTGGTGTTTGAAGTTGTGAATGGTGTAGCACACCCGCTGATTTGCCATGCCGTGGTACTTGTAAATCTCGAACAGCAGCACCGGCACCAACCCTGTCTGCCAGTCGTGGCAGTGGATCACATCCGGGCGTTTGTTGCTTTGTAGGAGAAACTCCAAAGCCGCCTTGCTGAAAAAAGCAAAACGCATGTTGTCATCCGGGCAGCCG
Organism: Thermostichus sp. MS-CIW-25; assembly: GCF_054060015.1. Lineage (NCBI taxonomy): Bacteria > Bacillati > Cyanobacteriota > Cyanophyceae > Thermostichales > Thermostichaceae > Thermostichus > Thermostichus sp. MS-CIW-25. The sequence goes on along the minus strand of NZ_JBSSCS010000016.1, from coordinate 25,262 downwards.
TAATAACACCCGCGATTAAAGAAGTTGTCTCCTGAGTGAGGCTCAATGAAAAAGCAAAGGCGGCCATGCACCCAGCCGCAGTACACCGAACAGTGGATGGCCCCCCCGTACCAGGGCACCCAGAGATCGCGATAGGCATCGTGCAAGCCCCAGATCTGGTCGTAGCGCATGGTGTCATACTTGGGCAAAACCAGCTCGACACAGTGCCCCCGCACTTCCAGCTCCCGGCTGAGGCCGTACACCACATCCCCCAGTCCCCCCGCCTTGATGACCGGGGCACATTCAGACGCAATCTGCACGATGTACATTTCGAGATCTCCTGTAGCAGAGCCTTACCTTTCTTCACAAAACGATAATCGTTTTTGGCCCCGACAGAACATCCCTCGCAGCGGCAAGGGATCCCCACAATTAGGGATCCTCACTTTAGATAACCTCTGGGCAGACTGGGTTCAGGCTCAAGCGGCGCCATTTGCTCAGGAACCTGATCTACGGGAGCAGCTCTCTACGGAATTAGGGTCATTTGATTCAAACTAGGGCCCTGCACCCCCACTCAAAACGTTGGTCGCGTCAGCGTTGCGGAGCGATAATGCACAAGGCCAGAAGGCTTTTCTCAATAGCCCAGGCGTCTTACCCTAACCTGAAACGGCTATGAACGGTTGACCCCGGCATATGGGCACCGTTCTTCGATCCGAGTGTGCAGCTCATCTTCCGAGAAAGCAGCAACCGAAGTACCCTGTTTAGGATCTAGGCATGCCAGAGGCATGCCAGAGAACGGGGCCGGATGGATCCCGGCTTTGCCAAACCAGAACGTTTTTCACATGGGATCCATGAGCACCGTTCCTCAGGCAGGGATCCTTCAAGGTCACGCGAACTCAATACCACTGCTGAGCGTAAAGGCGCTGCACCAAATAAAACACGAATAGGTTGGCATCCACGCGCCGCTCGTCGATCATAAAAGACTCGATGGTGCTGGCCGGGGATCCTTCGGTGGTACAGCGGAAGAACTTGCGGCCATTCAAGGATCCCTCAGCAAACAGCACGCTAAATTGCTTCTTGCCTCCTGCAAACGCGCCGACCAGCGTCTTGCCTTCCAGGCGCAGCTCCAGATCGCTGACTCCGCGCTTTTGAAAAGCCGCAATGGCTGCCGGGATCACCTCTTCCGTGATCTGTTGCTCGAAGGGCTTTTCTTCCTTAGCAACTTTTTTCGCAGCGGCTTTGGGGGAATCCTCAGCAGCAGGCTTGGCAGCTTCAGCGGGTTTCTCGGCAGCAGCGGCCTCGGGGGTGGGTTCTCCAGACATGGGGAAACGCTCCGACAATCAGATGGGTAAAAGCCTTAGATGCAGAACAATCAAAAACTCTGTCCAGAACCGGCAAAGAGCTAGCCCTTGGGGATGTATTGGCCGACAATTTCTTCAGCAGGGATCTGGGGAAAGCCCATGCTGAAGTTGGGGGCACGCCCCTGCAGGTTATAGGCGATCTCCCCTTGCTTGAGCAGGGAGCGGATGAAATGTTCCAGGTCAGACCCAATGCGGCGGATATTGTACTCGGTCAAGTCTCGCCCCCGGTATTCTTCCACCAACTCTTCGAAACGGGCATAGACCTTTTGCAGGGCAGCATCAGTCCAGACCAGCTCGTTGTCCGGATCCACATCGAGGGTAAACAGGTCGTCGCGGGGCACGAAGTTGTTGTCTGCAGTAACTTCACCGGCAAAAATGTGGACGTGGCGAGTGGTGCATTTCAGCATTGCGATGGCTCCGCTCCGGATCTAACCTGCTAAACAGCGTATCATTACCTAGCGCTTGTGGGGGATCCGCTATTTGCCCTCGGCTTACTTCGGCCCAAGCTTTTTCTATGCCCGCTGCTATTCCCCTACTGGAGCGCCTGCACATTGAGGTGAGCAAGTTCCCACAGCGGCCTATCGCGACAGCGTTGCGGTTCCCCTGCCCATAGCAACAACGTGACTTTCTTGTAGGGGGCTCACGCATTGGGAGGAAGTTCCAAGGCCAGCGGCCCTAGCAAGCCCTTGCGATAGTCGTTGAGAATTTGCCGTGCTGCCCGTTGAGGATCCCCTTGATACCGCCGCTCGGCCAACTCCTGCACTGCAGCACCACCGGGAGGGATCGGATCCGGCCAACCGTAGCGCCTTTGTAGGAGAGATCGGGCTTGGGGCTGCACCCTCAGCACGTGATCCAAAAAGTAGGCCGCCACCCGTTCGGGATCGTAGGCCGCTTCGCCGATGTCATCGCAGATGGCCAACAGAGAAGCCGCCTGTTGATCCGGCAGAGAGGGCGGTAGGATGCCCGGCGAGTCCAACAGATCCAACTCTCCCCCCAGCCGCACCCACCGCAGTTGCCGCGTCACTCCAGGACGTGCTGCGCTCTCGGCTGCCCGCCGCCCCAAAAGCCGATTCAGCAGAGCAGATTTGCCCACATTGGGAAAGCCCACCACCACCGCCCGAACGGCCCGCGGTCGCATGCCCCGCTGTTGACGCCGCGTGTTGACCGATTGCCCCAAGTGCAAGACCGCCTGCTTGAGGCGATTCACCCCTTCTCCTGAGCGGCCATTGGTGGGATAGACAGGGATCCCTTGCCGTAAAAAATACTCCTGCCAAGCTTTCAGATCCCTGGCCTCAATGCAGTCCACCCTGTTCAGAGCCAAAAGACGAGGTTTTTCCCCCAGCCACCGGCCCAGCTCAGGATGACGGCTGGCCGAAGGGATCCGCGCATCCAACACCTCGATGACCGCATCCACTCGCTGCAACTCTTCCCGCAACTGGCCGATCGCCTTGGCAATGTGGCCGGGATACCACTGGATGGCCGGAGAACTCATGCCGCCAGAATCCTAGAAGTGGACAGCAGAAATCAGCAGTGGGATCCAATCTAGCCCGATTCCCCAAAAGAGGCTCAACCTGCCCACCGAGGTAGCCAATAATACAATGTGGACGCGGCTGGGATCTTTATTTCATGGACAAGCTAATGTTAAGGCGTGTAACAGAGGGAAGGTTATGGTCAAGCGCGTGCGGTTGGATCCCATTGCCCAAGTGTCTGAAATCGCCACCAACAGCAATTTGCTCTCGGTACTGTTGCAGGAAGAGCTGAATGTGTTGAAAGAGTGCGGCGGGCGCGGCCTCTGTGCCACCTGCCATGTGTACGTTAAGGAAGGGATGGAGTCTTTGTCTCCGGTGAGCAAGCGGGAGCAGCGCACCCTGGAGGCGATCACCACCTGCAAGCCCAACTCCCGCCTGGCCTGCCAAGCGCGCGTGCTGGGGGAAGGGGTGGTGGTGGAATTGCCTGCCGGGATGTACATCAATGCTTTTCAGGATATCGAGGCGTTGATCGGTCGGCGGGCCGAACAGCCGCTTTTGCACCCTGTAACCGGCGCCATTTTGGTGCAGGAGGGTAAGCTGATCACCCGCTCGGTGCTGGAATCGGTGAAAGGGCTGGATCTGGATATCCAAGAAGCGTTGGCTCGGAGCAGCCAGGAGTTTTGAAATTGTGATCGCGACAGCGGGCCGGAGTTCTTTCCCATCCTTTAGGCCAGTTTGAGCCACTTGGCCACCCCATCTATACAGAGAGCATTCTTGGGCCTTGGGCACTCCATCATGACAAGGCATTTTCCTTCCTAATGATGAGCTGATGATGAGATGAGTACCCCTATGCCCCCTGTGTTTCTTGGGATCGATCTGGGCACTTCTGGGATGCGGGTGGTGGCCCTCTCAGAACAAGGAGAGGTGGTGGCCAAAAGCGAGCGCCGGTGGGATCCCCCAGAGACCAATCCAGGCCGCTGGTTGCGAACCCTGAAAGCCCTTCTGGGACAACTAACCGCGCAACTGGGGGATCGGTATTCCATTGCCGCTCTGAGTGCGTGCAGCACTTCCGGCACCATTCTGCCGGTGGATGGTCGGGGCATGCCGTTGGAACAGGCGTGGCTGTATTCCGACCCGCGGGGCCAGGCTCAGGCCAAGCAATTGGGGATCCCTGCCAGTTGGGGCCTCAGCCGTTGGCTGTGGTGGGCGGAAGCCCATCCTGATCAGTATCGAGACAGCTACCTGGCCCATCCGGCGGACTTTTTGCTGAGCCAACTGGGGGGGCGCAGGCAGGTGACCGATCACACCCATGCCCTCAAGAGCGGTTTCGACCTGGAGGCCTACACCTGGCCTCAGGAGTGGTTGGCGCGGCAGGGCCTAAACCCCAAGCATTTCCCCGAGGTGGTGTCGCCGGGAACGGTTTTGGGAACGGTGCGAGCAGACTGGGGATTGGGGCCGGAAGTGCTGATCGCGGCAGGGATCACGGATGGCTGTGCCGGGCAATTGGCAGCAGGGGCCACCCGCTTAGGTCAGGTTTCCACCAGCTTGGGCACAACCCTCATTTTCAAGGCCAACAGTCCGGATCCCATACAAACCCCAAGCATCTATTCCCATTTGCACCCGGACTGTGCTCCACACCACTGTCGCGAACGAACGGTTTGGTGGCCGGGAGCGGCTTCCTTTTGTGGAGGCGGAGTTTTGCCCCATTACTTCCCTGGCGGCAACTTGCAAGTGCTGGATCAGCAAGCCCAGGCTTATCTGCCCACTGGGCTGGTCAGCTATCCCCTTTGTCAGCCGGGAGAACGTTTTCCCATTGTCGATCCCCGGTTTGCCGGGTTCTTGCCGGAGGCAGAAGAGGGATCCCCCCGTTTTTATGCTGCGTTGTTAGAGGGGGTAGCCATGGTCGAGCGGCTGGGGCTGGAAACGTTGGCGGCTCAAGGGATCCCGGTGTCAGAACAGAGTCCGATGTTCACCACCGGCGGAGGCAGCAAAAGCCCTCTTTGGTTGCGCCTGCGCGCCAGTATCCTTGCCCGTCCCTTGGCCGTGGTGAAACACCCAGAGCCGGCTGTGGGGGCAGCCATCTTGGCTGCTTCTGCCTATTGGTGCTGCTCTGTCCAACAGGCTGCCGATCGATTGGTGCAGGTGGAACGCTATGTTCAACCAGATCCAGAATGGGCGAAGTCTTACGCAGAGATCTACTCAGCCTTTCACAGCCGCCTGAGCAACCTGCTTTGACATGCTCCCTGCCCCACCAGCTTGCTTCCCCGTAGCGCTGGGGTTCTTGCTACGGTCATTTCAACAGTCATTTCGATCCAAACTAGGACACTACGCCCACCTAAAACATGGGCTGCGTCGTCGCATCGTCGCATCAGCGTTGCGGAGCAATCATGCACGAGGTCAGGAAGCTTTTCTCCGTAGCTCGGGCGTCTCACCCTAAGCTGAAAGACTATAGATAGATCAAGGCACTTCTCAACTGCTCCGCGGTGCCGTCCAAACGCTTCACGCCGCTTCCGCGACCATCCCTAGGAAAGGGAGAGAGGAGCCAGGAAGCCATGCAGCGGAACAGTCTCATTCCTCCTTGAATGACTGTAGGTTTTTCCCTCTGAGACAGCGATGATGATCTCCCCAGTTGTTCGGGCTGCACTCTGCTCTTGCAAACGACTGATATTCATAGTTCATAGGGGATGTTGCATCAGCCAGAAGCCGGCGAAAGACTGGGCCTTGAAATCGGTTTGAATGGCGAGAAAGTGGATCCCTTGGGCCTGCTGCTGGCGCTGGGCAAAGACTTCTGCCTCTGTTCGCAGTTTTTCATCTCTCAGTTGCGCAAATAGGTAGCAATCGTTGAGGCCTGCCTCGAACAGGAGCCGTCCGTCTGCCACACTCAAGTAAGCGGGCTCCATACCGCTCATCCAGGCTGCCATCGGCAAAGCCCGCTGGGAGGCGATCACCAAGCCGGGAATGAGGGTGCTCCGCACCACTGGTGCCAATGGGTCGGGCGTCAAAGTGTCCCAGGCAACCGGAAAAAGCTCGCCAAATTCTATCGGCCAGGCGTCGGCTTCCCGCAGATCCTCAGCTCGCAAGGTCACGAAGGCCCAGCGTTCTCCCTGCAACTTGTCCGGCAGACGGATGGGATCCGGCGGATCCGGATCCACAGGAGGTTCGGGGCTGTAGGTGAACTGAGTCTCTTGGGGGTAAACCCGCTCTGCCCGTTCTCGCATCCAGGCTTTGAGGGTGTAAACGCGACGACTGGGCAGCATCGGGATCCCAACCGCATCGCAGGCCCGTTGCAGGATGGAACTCATGCGGGCTCGAAACACACGAATGGCCGAGGGAGGCTGTGGGGCAGCTTCCAGGTAGCTCCGCAACTGTCGTGCCACCCAGGTGCTGTTCACCTCTTGGTTGCTGCAATACTGCGCTTGGCGAAACTGGCCGGTGGGATCGCATACCAACAGCTCCCAAACCCTTCGGTTCTGCTCATCCCGCAGGGGGACGGCGTTGAAATCCATCTGCCAGATAGGGCCGCGCGCAGGGCCAGAACGCAGGGGTTGAGTGGCCAAAGGTTCCTCCTGTTTGCACTACATGCCACTTGAGCGGGCCGGGGATCGTTCGCGCGAGCGGTGGGAAGCACTGTCCCCGACCAAGGCCAATTCCCGCTCCCCGAAAATGGCGGAAGCGTGGCGGTAGTACTTAAACTCCAGCAGGTTATGGAAGGGATCCTGCAAAAAGAAGGTGCCATGCTCCAAGGGGGTGCCAACAAAGCGCCAGCGCGGCTCTTGATAAAAGGGCAAGGCCCGCGCCAAGGCACGGTCGGCCAGCGCCTGCCAATCCCCTTGGGTAGGGAAGATCAGGCCAAAATGACGAGGGTAGATGCCCCGCTGGGGCGTCAGCTCTTCGTGGGTGAGGTGGGCCACCAGTTGATGGCCGTACAGGTTAAAAATAACGGCAGCAGAGGTTTCTCGACCGATCTCACAGCCCAAGCCATCGCCGTAGTAGGCCTTGGCCAAGGCAATATCGGCAACTGGAAAGGCCAGATGAAAGCGGATGGGTTCCATAACGTCGCTCCTAAAAAGCCACCAAAAGTGCCCCACCAGCCAACATCAGAGCCAGCACCCCGAGCTGTGGGGCTTTTCCCCGGCTAATGGGATCCCCGCTCTTTTCAAGGTAGGCGATCTTAGAGCTGCTGCAAGGTGGGATCCCTTCCCGAGCCCGAGATAGACTATACGCCTTTGCGCAGGAGTGCCAACTGCTCGGATGCTATAACACTAGCTGGGGTGTTACCCCCGTGGCCCAGTCTGCAACAGACAACTCGGTGTGTTGAGAGCGTTGAAGAAAGGAAAGGGCAATCTTGGCTATGACCAGCATCTGGATTGAGCAGCGCCGCCGCGAGGATGAATCTCGCAACTTTTTTTGGATGGTGGCGCTGTCGCTGCTGCTGCACGTGCTGGTGCTGCTGGGATTGCTCCACTTGGGGCGGCTTTGGCTCACTCGCGAGCCAGAACAAGAAGCCATTGAGTTTATCCTTCTGGATCCAGAAGATCTGCAGCCCCCAGAGGAAGCAGATCTGGTTTCAGAAGTTGATTCCCGCGATGGGGGTGAGCGGGTAGAAGCCCCTCCGTCTCAAGGCAGTCCACCTCAATCTCAGGCCGCCCCTCCCCAGGAGGCCCCTCCGCCGCCGCCGCCAAGACCCCAACCGCCGCCACCCCAGCAGCCTGCCCCTGTTCCACCAACACCTGCCCCGGCTGCAGTTGCCCTGGCAACCCCAACTCCAACCCCTCCACCCACGCCCACACCTACCCCAACCCCCGCTCCCCCTCAGCCCACCGCGACCCCGACTGCGGCACCGCCACCTTCCACGCCTGCCCCCAGACCTACTCCAACCCAGACTCCACCGCCCGTGGCGGCTGCTCCCTCCCCAAGGCCCACTCCCCCGCCGACTGCGGAGCCCTTGCCCGTGCAGCCAAGCGAGCGGGTTTCGGATCCCAGCCAATTGGCTCCCGTTCCGCCCGCTCCGCAACCGGTGACAGAGGTTCTTCCCGCCCAGCGGCCCTCTGACTCTTCCCAGTTGGGGCCTCCGGTCAGTGCCTCTGCTCCCAGCAATGGAGCCGGAATCCAGGGCAGTGGAGCTAGTGGATTGGCCAACCCCACCCAATCCGCTCCCAATCCCCCCAGTGTGGCAGCGCGGGCCGATGTGGATTGGGGCCCCTGGCTGGCCGCTTTGCAGCGGAAAGTGGAGCAAAATTGGATCCCTGGACAGACCGGCACCTCGCGTCGCACGGTGGTGATTTTTACGGTGGGTCGAGCTGGCGATCTGCAGAGCATTCGCCTGGGGCGCACGTCTGGCAGCCAACAAACCGATGATGCGGCGCTGACGGCTATCCAGAGGGCAGCCCCCTTCCTGCCCCTGCCTGAGGCTTATGAGGGCAACTCGGTGACGATTAATTTCACCTTTGATATCAACGTGCTGGGCCAGTTGACTGTAGGGGGATCCGCCAACTGAGGAGGGGATCCCTGCGAAACCCAAAAGACGGCGGCCTGGCAAGAGCCTACAGGGATCCCACAGGAGTTGGGGTGGCGGGCCCAGAGGCAACGCGGCTTATGCGACGCAAGCCCGGCAAGCCGGCATCCACCACCACCACACTGCCATCCGCTAAGACTACCAAGCCGGCAGGCTGCTCAAACCGGGCTGCCGAGGTGGGGCCATCCTGCCAACCGCGCTGATTCTGTCCGGCCAAGGTGGAAACTTGTCCCCCAGGCTGAAGACGACGAATGCGATGGTTATCTCGGTCGGCCACCCAGAGGTTGCCTGCCGCATCGAAGGCCAGCCCCCCCAGGGTTTGAAAACGGGCCTCTGCCAGGGGGCCATCCCGATAGCCTGGCTCTGCCCCGGAGAGGGTGGTCACTCGTCCGCCAGCAGAGAGCCGGCGCAGGCGATGTCCATCGGCAATCCAGAGGTTCCCCTCCTTATCCACCGCCAGAGCCGTGGGCTGCAGGAGCTGGGCCTGTTCTGCTGGGCCATCGACGGATCCCGGCTGGCCGGTGCCGGCAACCGTGGTCACTTCACCTGCAGGGGTGATGCGGCGGATGCGGCGATTGGCGCGGTCGGCAACGTAGAGGCTGCCATCTGAACCCAAAGCCAGCCCAGATGGCTCCCGGAACTGAGCTCGGTCAAGCCCCCCATCTCGGTATCCGGCTATACAAGTGCCGGCAAAGGTGCTCACCTGTCGTTGCAGGTTGATATAGCGCAGGCAATGGTTGCCGCTGTCGGCCACCCACAATCCCCCCCTGGGATCCCAGAGCAGCCCCTGTGGGGAGTCAAACTGAGCTTGATTGGCTGCTCCGTCGCGGCGGCCTGCTTGGCCTGTGCCGGCCCAAACTTCCAATTCCCCCTCTGGAGACAGCCGGAAGATGCGGTGCTGGGCTCTATCGGCTAAATAGAAGGCTCCTTCAGGATCCACAGCAATGCCGCTGATTTGCTGCAGGTAGATCCTGGACTCGGTGCCGGTGTTATCAGGGGCGTTGCCGACAGGATCTGCCGCGGGCGAGGTGCGGCCATCCAGCAAAGTTTCCACCACCCAGGCCGATGCTGCTGGAGCAGCGGGGGTGGGAGAGGGGCTGGGGGAAGGAGTAGCGGCAGGCCAATCGTAGACCAGAGTGCCCAACCCTTGCCCGGAAGCATCCGCAACAGCAACCCAAACTGAGCCGGAAAGAGAAGAAGGCGGCATCACCACCAAACGGTCACCGCTGCGGGAGCGAATTTCCCCCCTCAGGATGCGCTCGGGATTGGCTGCTGCAGCAAAGAGAACTGTTTCCACCCGCTCCAAATTTTCCCCTGAGAGCAGCAACGGCTGGCCAAGGGTGGGCGCTGCCGAGCTGGTGTGCAGCAGCGGTACCCCCACCTCAGAGAGCACCAACATCGAAAGGCGGCGCTGGCGCTCTGTGTCTTGGGGAGGACGGTTAGCACCGCCAGAACCCTCAGAGCGGGCAGAAAGGGTCAGGGATCCCTTCCCCTGCGCCAGAGTGGTGGATCCCCGATAGGCGATGGCGCTGAGCTCCGCTTCCCCGGCGGGAGGATTGGTGAAGGTGAAAGTGGCCGGTTGCCCCGGGCGCAGAGGGGCAGTGGCGGTTTGGCGATAGGTGCCCAGGGTAATGCTCAGGTCGATCCCTTCCACCCCCGGCCAGGTGGGAGTGCGAGCCAGCCAGCGATCCACCTCTGAGGCCGGTAGCTGGGCCACCAGATCGGATCCCTGTTCCTGGAGCAGCAGAACGATGCGGTTGCTGGGCACCGACAAGCCGGACTGGCGGGCTTGCTCGAAAGTCAGAGAAAGCGGGGAGGGAGGGAGAGGAGTTGGAGTTAAAACCGGCTGTAGGGCCGCAGGGGGAACAACGCTGGGAGACAGACTAGAAGAAGAAAGCTCGCCACAGCCCGAGAGAGCCAGCACCAAGGCACTCAGCGCAGGCCAAGGTAGCGGTGTCAGGGAAGCCCGTCGTGGCATGATGCAGCTCATCCCCTCCCACAAACTGGGAAATGGCGGAAACCCAAACCCCCACGCTTACCTTCATCAGCGTACAAACCGGCGAGAATTGCCCAGCACTCTCTCTGCCGCAGGAGCCACCTCGACCAATGCCTTGGCCCCTGAACCGCATTCCTATTCATGACCAACCATCCTCACCCGCAGGTGAGTCGCACTCCTCACTCCATCTATCCTTACTCAAATCCCCACCGAAAGACCAGATAGCAGTTTCAGCGGCCAGGAAATCATCCAGGCCATAGCGGTAGCGCTGTAAGTCGATGCTGCCCGCGTTCGCCCGGTTCGGCTATAGAGTGGGGACAGGCCACTCTCGCGGATGAATCAAGTAGACGGTACCCCCGGAGTGCTCCAGCCACAACGACTCTAGCTGTTCGCGGCGGTAGGTACGGCGAACCTCTTCGTTGGTTTTGGCCGCCGGATCGTGGACGATGGGATCCCCGTGGCTAAACTGCTCCGCACCGCTGCCGCGAGCAAACCCCACCAGCACCGCCAGATGGCCGTTGCTTCTGGGAATTGGCGCCCCTTCCAGTTCTCCCTCACCCCAAGCATAGCTGAGGATCACCGGAACCCCTGCCGCGATCCAGGCTTCTGCTTGAGCCAAGCTCTCCAGCCGCGCCACCACGCCGGACAAACCTTGCTCGGCAGCATGGGCGACGTTGAAAGCCCAGTTGCCATGGCCCTGGTAAACCCGGTCATACACACCGGCCACTGCTGCGCGCACCAACACCTCACAGGGGCGGGGATCCCGCTTCCAGTAGGCCATCACCATCGCCAAAGAGGTGGGGCTACACCAGACCTCTCCCCCATCGGGGTACACCATCTGGGAGCACCAAGGCAGATCCAAGATTTTGCCCCAGCGGCTGGGATCCCCAGGGGATAGGCGGCTGGGCCTGACCGGCTCGTTGGAAATGGCAACTGCCACCTGATCCACAACGGCAGAACGGCCTGGCTCTTGCGTGAACAGGCGCACCCTGACCTGGAAGGCTTCTGCTCCGTTGAGGGTATCCTTGAGCACCAGCAAGTCCGTGTACAGGTTGCCATCCTCATCCCCTTGTCCTTGCACTGAGTGGCTGGCCAGAGTCAAGGGATCCGCAGCCCATACCCCGCCGTGATACCACTTTGTCCAGCGGTCTGAAAGCTTGGCCCGAATCCACAGTTCCAACCAGGTGCCGGGGGGCGTGGTGGCATTCCAGGAAGCGATTGCCCCGACCATAGGGAAGCTGGTGGGGACTGCTGGGCTGGTGGCTTCTCCCACCCAGTAGGGGCCAAGGGGATAGAAAGGGCGCCCCCGATCGCGTAAGCGGGACGGAGTCCTTAGCGCCACCTCAGGCTCTTCAAGGCTGACTTCTTGCCGCAAACCCTCTGGATCCAAGACCAATTGCCCTCGGGCGTTCAGGCGGATCCCTTGGGTTGACCAGTCCTGAAACCCCTGAGCTTCTCCCGCCCGCCAGCGCTGAAACCCGGTGCGATAGGTGAAGTGGGTCTGGGCTTGCATCGTCAAGAGCATGACTCTAGTCAATAATAAGCTCAACTATACTGAAAATAATGTATAATATGTTCAGTACGGATTACTACCAGTTGATCTTTCTGTTTACTTTCGAGTCTGCCAACATGGTAGCCAAAGCAAAGCAGAAAATTGGTAGTAAGACGACACGGAAACTGCGCTTTGGGTATTCTACTCAAAGCTTTGCGGGATACCGCCATTCTGGTTGGAAACAAACAGAATGCTATCGCTGCATAGTTGAACAGTGATGTTCAGCAGTGTTCAGCGTAAATGTATCAGTCCTGGAAAAGTTGGAACAGGCTGGGCCAACGTGGGCAACCCCAGCAAGAGCAGCACAACCCCGCTGACCAGCCCAGGCAGCCCCTGCCGTTCGCGTAAGCGGGACGGAGTCCTTTAGCCACTGCCTTCTGCGAGCATTGTCCGCCTGCCCCCACTAATAGCGCGACACCGCCGGATGTCCACCAATGTACCAGCGCCAGGGGATCTCGGCTCCTTGGGTGATGCCGATGCGGGTGGTTTGGACGATGGACAACTGCGTTTGCCAAGAGGGGGATCCCTCCAGCCAAATGCCTTCCTGGCCGGCTTCCGCCCGCTCTAGCCGCCAGCCGTTGTGGGATCCGTCGATCCGCAGTGCTTGACAGAGCAGGCCCGGCCCCGCCGCCGCCCGTGCTGGCTGATTCTGTTTGTTGGCCGGGATCCAGTCTGGCAGGCGATCCAACTGAGCTGCCCGGATCAGAACCGCCGCCGGGATCCCTTCTGGCTCGGTAACGATATTTAGACAGTGGTAGAGGCCGTAGATGCGATAGATGTAGAGATGCCCTGGCGGGCCAAACATGACCTGGTTGCGTTGGGTCTTGCGGCGGTAGGCATGGCAGGCCGGATCCCCAGCCGTGTAGGCCTCCGTCTCTACGATCTGGGCCCGCACCTGCAGCCCATCGGCAAATTGCCGCACCAGAACCATGCCCAGCAAGGCAGGTGCCACCAGCGGGGCCGGCTGGCTCAACCACTCCACAGCGTCCACGGCAGGCTTGGCAGCCCTCAGCCCCCAGCAACGGCAGGGACGATGCTCACCTCATCCCCATCTTGCAGAGGGGTGTCACATCCCTTGAGGAAGCGAATGTCTTCGCTGTTCACATAAAAGTTGACGAAGCGGCGCAATTCCCCCTTCTCATCGCACAGCCGCGCCTTAATCCCCGGACAGCGTTGTTCCAAAGCATCCAACAATTCGCGGATGGTGGATCCCTCGCAATTCACCACCCCCTGATCCTGGGTGAGCGCCCGCAGCGTGTTGGGAATCAGCACCTTGACTGCCATAGCCCAATGCCTCGTCCATTAACCAACATCAAAAAACTAGGGTAGCAGCACCCCATCGATGCCGTGAATCACGCCGTTGGAAACTGGAATATCCGCCAGGTTCACGTTAGCCCCGTTGACCCGGATGCTGCCATCGGATCCCACCTGCACCTGCAGCGGCAGCCCTGCCAAGGTGGTCAGAGTGGTCGATTGGCCGGGCCGCAGGTCAAACGAGGTAATCCGCCCCGGCACCACATGATACGTGAGAATGCGGGTGAGCTGAGCCCGGCTGGCCGGCTGCAACAGCGTCTCCACCGTACCCGGCGGCAGTTGCCCAAAGGCCACATCGGAAGGGGCAAAGACCGTGAACGGCCCCGGCCCTGCCAACGCCGTATTCAGGCCCGTCGCCCGCAAAGCTGCCGCCAGCGTCGAGTAGCTGCTGGGCAAAGTTTCCAGCTCAACGGCAATGGTGTTTAGCCCTTGAGGCTGGGCCGCAGGAGCAAAGACAAGCGGGGCCACTACAGCCGCCAACGGGATCCAACGGCGAACAAGGCGTTGAACAGAAGGAAAGATAGGCATTGTGCAAAGCTCCTGAGCCAATAGGTCTACGCCAGGGATCTTAACAGTTCTTCATTAAGATCCTGTTAAGAGGCAATGGAGAGGGTCTTCCCTGCAAACCGAGTTCATACTGATGCCTCCTGCCAGTCCAGCCGCTCCAGGGTGCGGGCCCGCTCCAAAGCCTGTTCAAAGCTCTCCAGCCTGGGCGAGATCACCAGCGGATGGCCTACGTGGGCTTGAACCGCCTCCTGGGTCTTCAGACCGTTGCCAGTAATGTAGGCTACTGTAACCGCCTCCGGATCGATTTGACCGGATTCTGCCAGGTGTTTGAGCACGGCAATGGTGGTGCCGCCGGCAGTCTCGGTGAAGATGCCTTCGGTCTCGGCCAGGAGCTTAATGCCGGCGATGATCTCGGGATCCGTGGCCGTTGCGATCTGCCCACCGGTTCTGCGGGCAATGTCCAGGGCGTAGATCCCGTCGGCAGGGTTGCCGATGGCGATGGACTTGGCGATGGTATTGGGCTTAACCGGAGTGACAAAATCCCGTCCCTCGCGGAAGGCTTGGGCAATGGGCGAACATCCCTGCGCCTGGGCGCCGTGGAAGGTGACCGGCTTATCCGCCACCAGCCCCACCTTCACAAACTCCTGGAAGCCTTTGTAAACCTTGGTGTACAGGGATCCCGAGGCCAGCGGGATCACTACCTGATCCGGCAGTTGCCAGCCCAGTTGCTCCACCACCTCGTAGGCCAGGGTTTTGGAGCCTTCCGAGTAGTAGGGGCGCAGGTTGATATTGACGAAGCCCCAGCCGTAGCGATCCGCCACCTCGGCGCAGAGGCGGTTCACCTGGTCGTAGTTGCCCTCCACCGCCATGACGGTGGGGTTGTAAATCAGGGATCCCAGCACTTTGCCCGCTTCTAAGTCCGCCGGGATGAAGATGGTGCAGTCCAAGCCGGCGTGGGCGGCAATAGCAGCGGTGGAGTTGGCCAGATTGCCCGTGCTGGCGCAGGAAACGGTGGTAAAACCCAGCTCCTTGGCGCGGGTCAGCGCCACCGACACCACCCGATCCTTGAAGCTAAGGGTGGGCATGTTGACGGCATCGTTCTTGATGTAAAGATTTTTTAACCCCAGCCGCCGACCCAGCCGCTCCGCCTTAACCAGCGGGGTCATGCCGGTGCCCACATCGATGGGCTTTTCAGAAGTTACTGGCAGAAAAGGCCGATAGCGCCAGATGGAATGCGGCCCGGCCTGGATGCTCTGACGGCTAACCGTGCGCTTCAGCCAGTCGTAGTCATAAGCCACTTCCAGGGGGCCGAAACACAGCTCACAAACATGCTTGGCGACCGTCTCATACTCGGCGCCACACTCCCGACAGCGCAAACGGCTGAAGCCCACCTTGGAGCTGTGCAAGGCAGAGGCCAACGGGGAATCGGCAGGGCTGAGCGGGCGTTCGGAAAGAGTTTGGGACATGGGCAGCCTCAAGGTGAAGGAAAGGGTGGGCGCTGGATTGAACTTACCTATCGTTGGGGGGAATCTTATCACCCGCAATCTGCCGCGTCAACTAAACCCGACTAAAATAGTCTGGATTAGATCCGGTTGAGGATAATGGAATCGGTGCTTGGCTCTCTCAGGCGGGCTGTCTGGTGTTTGTATGAGCCGCAGCATCCCTTGGGCGACTCTGCCCTTTCCTCTGGGATCCCCTGCTATCGGCAGCCTTGGGGGAGCTGATCCCAGCGCCCTGAGGTCTCTTCAACTCTTCAATCAGGTGACTTAGGCTGGGAACTGAGCCTCTACCCAACTTTATTTCCCAGGGCAACAGAAAACTTTCCCTACTGCTCTGCCTGCCTCAGGCCGGTCGCAAATAACCCTATCCGTTGCCGCCATCGCTAAGCTGGATAAGCGAGCTGAAATAACCTGAAAATTAAAAGACCGGGGATCCCGGCTATTCATTTTGGAATTGCCACCTTATGCTCAAAGTTGGACAGGATAGCCTTGATTTTCTCGATCACTACGATGTGGTGGTGGTTGGCGGGGGGCACTCCGGCTGTGAGGCAGCATTGGCGGCAGCGCGGCTGGGCTGTAACACCCTCATGCTGACGTTGAATCTGGACAAGATCGCCTGGCAACCCTGTAACCCTGCCGTCGGCGGCCCGGCCAAATCGCAGCTGGTGCACGAAATCGATGCTCTCGGCGGCGAGATGGGCAAAGTTACCGACCGCACCTATTTGCAAAAGCGGGTGCTCAACCGCTCGCGGGGGCCGGCGGTGTGGGCGCTGCGGGCACAAACCGACAAAAGGGAATATGCGCGGGTGATGCGCTCGGTGGTGGAAAACCAGCCCAACCTGACGATTCGCGAGGGCACTGTCACCGATTTGGTGTTGGGGCGCAACGACGAGGTGGTGGGCGTGGTCACCCACTTTGGCACCATCTTCGGCTGCCGAGCGGTGATCCTGACCACCGGCACGTTTTTGGGGGGGCGCATCTGGATTGGTCGCCACTGGCAAGCTGCCGGACGGGCAGGGGAATTTGCCGTGGAAGGGCTGACCGACACCCTGCGCCAACTGGGCTTTGAAACGGGCCGGCTGAAAACCGGCACCCCTGCCCGCGTGGATCGGCGCAGCGTGGATTTTTCGGTCATGGAGCGGCAACCGGGGGATCCCGATGTGCGCTGGTTTAGCTTCGACCCCGAGGTGTGGGTGCCAAGGGAGCAGATGGATTGCTACTTGACCCGCACCACCCCAGAGACCCACCGCATCATCCGGGAAAATCTCCACGAAACCCCTGTCTATGGCGGCTGGGTGGAGGCCAAAGGGCCCCGCTACTGCCCCAGCATCGAAGACAAGATTGTCCGCTTTGCCGACAAGGAAAGCCATCAGATTTTTATTGAGCCGGAAGGGCGGGATCTGCCGGAGCTCTACATCCAGGGGTTCTCCACGGGGATGCCTGAGAAAATCCAGATCCAGATGTTGCGCTCCTTGCCTGGCCTGGAGCGGTGCGTCATGCTGCGGCCTGCCTATGCGGTGGAATACGACTATCTGCCGGCCACCCAGCTCTACCCCACTCTGATGACCAAAAAGGTGCAGGGGTTGTTTTGCGCCGGCCAGATCAACGGCACCACCGGCTACGAAGAGGCGGCAGCTCAGGGGCTCATAGCCGGGATCAACGCCGCCCGCCTGGTTCAAGGCAAGCCCCTGGTCACCCTGCCGCGGGAGTCCAGCTACATCGGCACCCTCATCGACGATCTCTGCACCAAAGAACTGCGGGAGCCCTACCGCATGCTCACCAGCCGCTCCGAATACCGCCTCATCCTGCGCTCCGACAATGCCGACCAACGGCTCACCCCCCTGGGGCGAGAATGGGGCTTGATCGATGACCGGCGCTGGGCCCTGTTCCAAGCCAAGCAAGCGCGCATTGCCGCAGAAATCGAGCGCCTGGAAACGCAGCGGGTGAAGGCCCACGACCTGGCCGGCATCCAACTAAGCCAACTGACAGGGCAGGGGATCAAGGGATCCGCCACCCTGGCCGAGATCTTGCGCCGCAACCAGATTCACTACTCCCATCTCCTGGAACTGGGGCTGGGGGATGCGGAGCTGGATCCCTTTGAGCAGGAAGCAGCGGAAATTGCCGTCAAATACAGCGGCTACATCCAGCGGCAGCAAAGCCAAATTGAGCAGGTGAGCAAGCAGTACCACCGCCCTCTGCCCCCCGATCTGGACTACCACTCCATCCCCACCCTCTCCAAAGAGTCGCGGGATAAGCTCTCGGCGGTGCGCCCGCTAACCGTGGGCCAGGCGGCCCGCATCGGCGGTGTCAACCCCGCCGACATCAACGCGCTGCTCATCTACCTTGAGGTGAGGCAACGTCAGAGGACGGCTGCGGCAGATCCCGTCTGTTCTTCTGTATGAGCTCCGCCCCCACCCAGGTAGAGGGAAGGGATCCCTTCTAGGGGCATGCGCGAGGCTACCCCCAGCTCCAGCGGCGAGACCTCCCCTCTCAGCCAATGGCAGAGACCAGCCGCCCCGATCATGGCCGCATTGTCGGTACAAAGGGCAATCGGCGGGATCACCACCCGCAACCCCCTTTGCCGGGCTGCTTCTGTGAGGCGGGCCCTCAGCTCCCGATTGGCAGCTACCCCTCCCGTCAGCAGCAGTGTCGAGAGGCCCAGCGCTTCGGCACAGGCCACCGCTTTTTGGGCAAGTGCACCGGTCAGGCAGGCTTGAAAGCTGGCGGCAATATCGGCAATGGGCAACTCCTGGCCCTCTTGCCGCAACTGCTGTACTAGGCGCAACACTGCCGTTTTTAGGCCACTGAAGCTGCTGTCGTAGGGATGATCCACTTTGCCCTCTGGCAGCGGGAACCGCTCTGGATCCCCCTGCTGGGCCCAACGGTCGATCTGCGGCCCCCCCGGGTAGCCCAGCCCCAACAGCCGCGCCACCTTATCAAATGCCTCGCCGGCAGCATCGTCGCGGGTGCGGCCCACCGTCTGGTAGTCCCCGTAGTCCTTCATCCAAATCAGGCTGGTATGGCCTCCCGATACCAAAAGGCATAGGCAGGGGGGGCGCAGATCGGGCTCGGCCAAAAAGCCGCTGAAGAGATGGCCCTCCAGATGGTGCACCCCGATCAGGGGCTTGTCGTAAAGCAAAGCCAGGGTCTTGGCCCCCATCAGCCCCACCAGCAGGGATCCCACCAGGCCCGGCGCACAGGTTACGGCAATGGCATCTACCTCGGCCACCTCCAATCCTGCCTGTTGCAGAGCCCTCTCCAGCACAAAGGGCAAGGTTTCCACATGCTGACGAGAGGCCACCTCCGGCACCACCCCCCCGTAAGCAGCATGAAGGTCGATTTGGCTGGCCACCACGGAGCTGAGCTGCCGTGGGGCAAACCCCGGCCAGGCTGCATCCGCCGCCACCACAGCCACAGCCGTTTCGTCACAACTGGTTTCGATGGCAAGGACGCGGGGCATGGGAGAGCAAGCTGGGGAAAGGAATAGGAAAGCCTTGGGATCCTTAAATTAAGAATTGTGTGAGCTAAAACTCAGGATCCGTCGGGGCGAGGCGCTCAGGAGTATGATACTAACCGTTTAGTGCCTGTTGCTGCACTTAGCATCCCTTAGCATTTGGACAGATCCTAGACCCCTACCTCAAGGACACATCCTGCTATGCGAACCTTTTTAAGCCTTCTTTTGGCCCTTTGCATCGCGCTTGGCCTCGCCCAATCTGTGCAGGCAGAGCCCTTGATCGGTCTGAAACCTTGCAGCGAAGTTCCCGCTTTTCAGGCTCTGATGAACGAACGCCTGAGCAGCCTAGAGGAGAAGATCCTCAACGCCAGCCCTGCTATGGCTCCCGTCTACCAGCAAAAGCTGGCCCAAACCAGCAAGCGCTTTGAGCGCTACAGCAAGCTGCTCTGCGGCGAAGAGGGCCTGCCCCACCTGGTTACAGATGGTCGGTTGAACCATGCGGGCGAGTTTCTCATCCCCGGCCTGCTTTTCCTCTATATCGCCGGTTGGCTGGGCTGGGCCGGGCGTTCTTACCTCATCGCGGTTCGGGATGAGGATAGCCCCGAGATGAAAGAAAGCTTGATCGATGTACCGCTGGCGCTGCGGTGTTTCCTCACGGCTTTGGCTTGGCCTGCTGCTGCTTTCAAGGAGATTGCCAGTGGCGAAATTCGAGAGCCGGAAGCGGCTGTGCCCATCTCGCCCCGCTGAGGAGCTGAGCCCGGCTTTCTAACTCGATCTGTTCAATCTTTGAGAGGCATCTATGGCTGACTTCACCAAGTTTCTCACCACTGCTCCGGTGGCGTTTATCCTGTTTTCCAGCTTCGTTTTTGCCCTGTTCATCGAGATCAATCGCTTCTTCCCCGACATTTTGACGTTCTGAGTGTAGGCCAGGGATCCCCAGTGCAACCATGCCCGACGGGATCCCTGCTTTTTTGAGCTTTTTTCCATCCTCTCTTGAACCAGACACAGAGTTGCTGAAATGGTCGAACCCAATGCCGAGCCTGCTCCGTTGAATAGGTTGAATATGGATGAGGGATGTGTCACCGTCCCTGAGGGAGATCCGCAAATTGGCGATCTCTGGACACCGATCAACCACACACCTGTTGTCCGGCTGTTGATCGACTGGCTGCCCATCAACCGACCGGGATTGAGTTCCATTTGGCGGGGCTTGGAAATCGGTATGGCCCACGGCTATTGGCTGGTCGGCCCCTTTGCCAAGCTGGGGCCGCTGCGCAACGAGCCCATCGGTCTGCTGAGCGGCTTTTTGGGAGCCTGTGGCCTGATCCTGATCCTGACGGCGGCCCTTTCTCTCTACGGCTCTGTCACCTCGCAGCGCAACACAGGGCCGGTAAAGGGATCCCAATCTTGGAGCGAATTGGCTGCCGGCTTCTTGGTAGGGGGCATGGGGGGGGCGATCGTCGCCTACCTGCTTTTGCTGAATGCAGATCTCCTTGTCCCCGCATCTTAACTGGAGCTATTGGCCATCCGTTGGATCATCCACAACGTCTTTAATCGCTTCTCGAGCATCCTCGACTCCAGGGTGGGTGGCTGCCTTTGTTTGCTCGGCCTTACCTTCCAGCCTTTCACGCTGATCGCTGGCCAGCTCACCCACAATTTCCTGGATTTTGCTCTCCAGATTCTTGGCAGTGGCTCCAACTTGCTTTTCAAGGCTCATAACATCGGCCCCTTCACCGGCTTTGCCCTGTCTACTCGATAGCACCTTTTCTCTTTGGGCCTCGTGATCCAAATCACCTGCAAGGCAGCAAAGAGGGTGGGTCGGGCTGGCAGACCAGAGGAAGCTTGTCTTAGCATGGACTGAATTCTGCAATGAGCCGATAACAGCGGTTCTAGAGATTTTTCTGCCTATCTTTCGTGAGCTGCTGTGAACGATCTGCTGTCCGAACCCACTTCTGAAAGGCTCTCCTTGGCCGAGATTCGCCGCCTATCGCCCGCAGCCTTGGCCTACCTGGGAGACGCCATTTACGAACTGCACGTGCGGCGGCAACGGCTATTTCCTCCGGATCGACTGGAGCGCTATCATCAGCAGGTGGTGAGGCGGGTACGCGGCTCGGCTCAGGCCAAGTTGCTGTTGGCCCTGTTGCCCCATCTCAGCCCCGAGGAGCAGGAAATTGTCCGCTGGGGTCGCAATGGCTGCGGTCGCCCACCCCGACATCTGCCTCTGGCCGACTACCAAAACGCCAGCGGCCTGGAAACGGTTCTGGGCTATCTCTACCTGGCCAATCCCGAACGGCTGCGCCATATCCTCGCCCTCACTGATGTTTTGGCTGAGACCCTGGGCGAGTGGGAAGGTTAGGATAGTCTTTCCGTCTTTCCATCTTCCACGCCCATGCCCAAGACTTCTCAGCGCAAACCTGCTTCACGGCTGTCTCGCTCGGGCAAACTGCAGCCGCGAAGGGCAGGGCAATCCGTTAGCAAGCGGGTACAGCGGCCCAAACGCCGAGACGGGGATCCCAAGCTTGCCCTCCGAGAGGCTCCAGTGAAGCCCATCCGTCGCGACGCGCAACGGCAGTGGCCCCAAGGCAAGATGGCTCCTCAACCAGTAGGCGAGCTGGATCCCGGCCTCTCCACTGGCGAGACAGGGATCTTGCCAGGGGAAGTTCAGCCTCAGGCCGACGGGAATCCGGAGACCGAGCTGGAGCAAGAGATCATCTACGGTCGCCAGACGGTACTGGCCGCCCTGAGAAGTCAAGCCACCCTCAACCGGGTTTGGATCCTGCCGAGGTTGCGCTACAGCCCCCAATTTTTGTCTCTGTTGGAAGAAGCCAAAGCGCGGGGCACTGTTATCGACGAAGTCTCTCCAAAGCGGCTGAACGCCCTCACGGCTGGCGCCAACCACCAGGGTATCGCTGCCCAAGCCACGCCTTATCAGTACATGGATCTGGAGGATTTGGTGGAAAGAAGCCGGCAGGCCAGCCCCAATCCGGTGCTGGTAGTCCTAGACGGGATCCAGGATCCCCATAACTTGGGAGCCATTGCCCGTAGTGTGGAGGCTTTTGGCATGCAGGGGATGGTGATCCCCCAGCGGCGGGCAGCAGGAGTCACCTCGACGGTGATGAAGGTAGCGGCGGGAGCCCTCTCCACCTTGCCGGTGGCGCGGGTGGTGAATTTGAATCGGGCTTTGGAATACCTCAAAGAGCAGGGGTTTTGGGTTTATGGCACCACCAGCCGAGGGACTGACCTCATCTATAGAGCCGATTTTCAACGGCCCATTGCCTTGGTGGTGGGATCCGAGGGGGAAGGGATTAGCCTGCTCACACAGCGCCATTGTGACCAACTGCTGTCCATTCCCTTGGCAGGCCGTACTGAAAGCTTGAATGCTTCTGTGGCCGCCGGCATTGCCCTCTACGAAATCCACCGGCAGCGCTCTCCCCACCACCTCAAACGCCCTGAGGTTGATACATTCCTCAACAAATCGTCAATAAAAGTAGTAGAATCTAAGGGATTGCAAAAGGACATCCAATGATTGCTAGACTTGATAATGGGGGATGGATCCCGTGAGCAACCCTTTGGTCAGTCTGTTGGATAAGCTGCGCGGCCTGTCGGTCTGGATCGAGATCACCACCGAGGACTGCACCTACTACTACGGCCCCTTCTCCGATGAAGCTGAGGCGGAGCGGCTCAAAGGCCACTACATCGCCGACCTGCAAAAGGAAGGAGCCAAAAAGATCCAGGCTCTGGTGAAGAAAATGCGCCAGCCACAGTCTCTGACGGTGACCCGTACTCCGTCGGGAGCCCGTTCCTGATGTCTGCTACGGCTTATCAAGTAACCCTTCATCACCGCGGCCAAACCTACCGCTTCCCTGCCTCTGCGGATCAGACGGTTTTACAAGCTGCTCTTGAACACGGGATAGAGCTGCCTTCCTCTTGTCAGGCGGGGGTTTGCACTACCTGTGCGGGGCGGCTGAAGTCGGGATCTGTGACTCAGACAGAGGCAATGGGGATTGGGCCAGAACTGCAGGCCCAAGGGTTTGTGCTGCTGTGTGTAGCCTATGCTACCTCCGATTTGGAGGTGGAGACCGATCAAGAGGAAGAGGTTTACCGTTTGCAGTTTGGCTCCTAACCGTGCCGGATTTCTGTTCAGGTCTACTTGTTAGCTTATGGGGGTGTGGGGGTAGCTAAGCCCCGCACTGTACCCGTAGGGTCAGTGCCGGGATACAGATACCCCCACATGGTGTATGATAGGAGTAGTTGCACAAAACGGCTTTTGCCGGAATCTGGTGCAACTACGCGGTAGGACATTCCGTGTCTGCTCGTGGAGGGTTCTTGCGTAGGCTCCCCGATGAAGCGAGAAGCCCGCTCCGTACTGACAGCAGTCGGGGTCGGGAGTATGTCACTAGGTGTTGTAGTCATTTCGATTCAAACTAGGACACTGTACCCACAACTAAAACCTTGGTCGCGTCAGCGTTGCGGAGCAATAATGCAGGGGCCCAAAAGGTTTTTCTCAGTAGCCCGGCTGTCTCAGCCTAATCTGAAAATACTACATTAGTTTATATTGTTGAGTTTATATTGTTGGATTCTTAGTGTTAGAAGTTATCGAAAGTAAGTCTGTTTCCTTGGCGAGATCAGTTCTCGACTCCTGTGAAGTTGCATTTGTTGCACCTATCTCTGCCGTTGAGCTCGCCTCTCTCTGCCCCGCAACTGGAGCAATCCCTCTGTCAGCAAGTTGACCGGGAGCTGGGCCAGCCGGCTCGGCTTCTGCGCTGGAGCTTGACGGCGGTGGAGGGGGATAGAGCCTGGGTTGAGGTGGTCGCCACCACTGATGAGGGCTACTCGGATTTAGACTAGGACAACTCACTCTTAGTCAGCTTCTTGACAGACGTCTGCAAGAGTTTTCCCAATACCCCAGTGGTCTCAGACCAATCGAGAACCAACAGTTTCATTGCTACGTTAAAGAGATGGTTCATATTGATTGATGGAAATGGCTATCGGTACCCTTGCCCATTTTTGTCGTTTGGCCAATGTCTGTCTCTGCATCTGAACCAACTCCGGCTCCACTGCTGGCCGAGCAGCACCCCCCTGTCGCCCTCACCATCGCTGGATCCGACAGTGGTGGGGGAGCAGGGATCCAAGCGGATTTGCGCACCTTTGCTTTCCAACGGGTACACGGTACCTCTGCCCTGACCTGCGTGACTGCCCAAAATACCCTTGGGGTGAGCCGGGTCGAGGCGCTGCCCCCCGAAGCCGTGGCCGCCCAAATTGAGGCCGTGGTGCAGGACATTGGGGTGCAAGGGATCAAGACGGGCATGTTGCTGAATGCCGAGATCGTGCTGGAGGTAGCCCGTCAGGTGGAGCGCTGGGCGTTGCGGCCTCTGGTGGTGGATCCGGTGATGGTGTCCCGCACGGGAGCAAAGTTGCTGGCAGATGAAGCCATTCAGGCCATCCGCGAGCGGCTGATCCCCTTGGCCCAGGTGCTGACCCCCAATCGCTATGAGGCGCAAATTTTAACGGGGCTGCAGCTGCAGTCCCTGGCGGATATGCAAACGGCGGCTCAGCAGATTCGCACCCTGGGCTGTGGAGCGGTGTTGGTCAAAGGTGGGGGTATGCCGGGGGAACTGCAGGGGGTGGATGTGTGGTTCGATGGCGAGCGACTGGAAGTGCTGAAAACAGAGCGGATCCCCACCCGCCACACCCACGGCACCGGCTGTACCCTCTCGGCGGCCATTGCAGCACAGATGGCCTGGGGCAGGGATCCCTTGGCGGCCACAGTGGCGGCCAAAGCCTATGTAACAGAAGCGCTGCGACATCCTTTGGCCATCGGGTCAGGTCAGGGGCCAGTGGGGCACTTCTACCCGCTTCTGTCCGGGATCGGCGAACCTGTGCCATAAGAGAGAAGTCCCTCTCTCTGGCTACTATGGCTGGCCCATTGAATCTTTCTAGGAAGGGATCCCTGCCCAAATGGCGGTTTTGGCTACCCCTACTGCTGCAACTGGGTATCGTTCTGCTGATACCGGCTCGGCAAGCGCTGACCCTTGCTGTCGGAACCACGATCTACCTGCAAACGGCCCCTGTGGATCCCTATGACCTTTTGCGGGGCCGGTATGTGGCCTTGGGCTACGTCGTCGGTCGGCGCTCCACCCTAGAGCAACTGCCGGGTTGGTTACCTGATTTGGAGACGCCAGGGATCCTTTATCTGCGCTTAGCTCCCCCCGCAGGGGATCCCACTCAACCTTGGCGAGCAATCGGTGTCAGCCGGGAGATGCCCAAAGATTTGCAGCCTGAAGAGAAAGTACTGCGAGGCTGGTTTGACGGGCAGCAGCTCAAGTTGGGAACCGAAGAATTTTTTATTCCCGAAGCGATTGGAGATGCCTTGGAAGAGGATATTCGGCGTTACCCTGAAGCCACGCGGGCAGAAGTGAAAGTGGATCCCTGGGGCAAGGCAGCATTGGTCGGCCTCTGGGTAGGGGAGCATCGGTACTAAGTGCTCATTCTGCCCGGCTTTAACGCTTTAACAATTAATCACCATATTGTAAACTACCCGACCCTGACTGCTTCGCAGTACAGGGCGGGCTTAAGGCCTCCGGCCCGCTGGCGCGAACGGTAGCCCTGCAGTTGGCAAGCC
>NZ_JBSSCS010000015.1:0-63303 GCF_054060015.1 Thermostichus sp. MS-CIW-25 | reverse complement strand
GCATTGCTAATCACCCGACGGAGCGCCTGACAGACGTGGTTGGCCTTCAGCCCCGTTGCTGCCCTTACCGGCCGATAGACCAAGTGGTGCAGCTTAGCGGTGTTCCAGCAGTTCTTTTGTTTGGCGGTGTCGAGAATCTGGTTGCAAGCGTTCGCAAAGCCCTGCAAAGTGCGGTCAATTTCTTGACGCAACTCTTGTGGGACTATCAGCTTGCAACGTACGGATATAGTCTGGCTCATGGGCTTATTGTAGTTCATCCAGGCTTTTGACCGGCAAACCTATATGGAGGAGGGCTTTCCTCCCGACACCACGCCTGCGGCTATGGTGCGGGCCTCCAGCCCGAAAATTTGGTGAGGGTATCCCACTAGTTCCATTAGATGATCCCTTCCTGCCGCTTGGCGATTGGCATGCGCCAGCCGGTGCCGAAGGCGCGATCGGTAATGCGCAGCCCAGGGGGAGCTTGGTGTCGCTTGAACTCGGCATTCTGAACCAGCCGCAGCACCTGCTGCACCGTGTCGGGATCGAACCCTTGAGCCACCAACTCGGGGCTGGATTGATGCTGCTCGATGTGCCGCTGCAGGATCTTGTCCAGCAAATCGTAGGGGGGCAAGCTGTCGCTATCTTGTTGGCCAGGTCGCAATTCTGCCGAGGGGGGCTTGGTCAGCGTAGCAAGCGGGATCCGCTCCTGCTGTCGGTTGATCCAGCGAGCCAAGCGGTACACCCAGGTCTTGGGCACATCGGAGATCACCGCCAGGCCGCCGGACATATCCCCGTAAATGGTGCAGTAGCCCACTGCTAGCTCTGATTTGTTGCCTGTGGTCAGCAGCAGCCGCCCGAACTTGTTGGAAAGGGCCATGAGGAGGGTGCCGCGAATGCGCGATTGCAG
Source organism: Thermostichus sp. MS-CIW-25 (assembly GCF_054060015.1). Lineage (NCBI taxonomy): Bacteria > Bacillati > Cyanobacteriota > Cyanophyceae > Thermostichales > Thermostichaceae > Thermostichus > Thermostichus sp. MS-CIW-25. The sequence goes on along the minus strand of NZ_JBSSCS010000015.1, from coordinate 62,417 downwards.
GTTTTCTTCCGTGATGTCGGGGGGGAGGCCGGCAAAGGGCTCTGCCAAAAGCTGGTGGTAGCTCTCCATGATGGACTGAATCGGCAGCTTCAGGGTCGGGATCCCCAGGTTTTGCGCCAGTTGGTAGGCGTCGGTCAGGCTGCCAGGGCTGGAATAGGGAGAGGGCATGAGCACCCCCAGCACCCGCTCCGGCCCCAAAGCATCGGCAGCAATCACAGCAGTGACGGCAGAATCGATCCCTCCCGACAGGCCCAATACCACCTCGCGAAAGCCACATTTGCTGACGTAATCGCGGGTGCCCAAAACCAAGGCTTCGTACAGCTCGGCTTCTGGTTCGGTCGGCCAGCGGGATCCCGCGGTCGGTGGGCTCTGGTCTGGGTTGGGAGACTGCGTCAACTCGTCCACATCCAGGATGAGGTGATCCGGCTGAAAGGCAGCCGCTTGGGCCACAACCCGACCCCAGCGATCCAGGGCGCAACTGGCCCCATCGAAGATCAAATCATCATTGCCCCCCACCTGATTGACGTAGAGAATGGGCAGGGCGTGCTTGCGGGCCAGGGATCCCAGCATCTCCACCCGCAACTTCTGTTTGCCCAGGCTGAAGGGGGAAGCCGAGAGGTTAATCAGCAGGTCGGCACCGCAGCGGGCCATCTCTTCCACCGGATCCCAGTGGTAGCGGCGGTGCTGCCAAAAGTCGCGGTCGTTCCAAATGTCTTCACAAATGGTAAAGCCCAGGCGGCGGCCACGGTACTCGATGGGTTGGGGCTGGGATCCCGGCTCAAAATAGCGATCCTCATCGAATACATCGTAGGTGGGCAAGAGCGACTTCTGGAACCAATGGCGGATCTGGCCCCCCTCCAGCCAGGCAGCAGCATTGTAAAGGGGCCGACCCTCAGGCAGAGGATTGGGCTGCACGGATCCCACGACTACCGGAATGCTGGCCTGTAGCCGACTGGCCAAGTGCTGCAAAACTTGGTTCGCTCTCTCGATCAGGGCCGGGTAGAGCAACAAATCGCGAGGTGGATACCCCAGCAACGCCAGCTCCGAGGTGATGGCCAACTCTGCTCCCGCCGCCGCCACTGCCTCAACCGCTGAACGGATGCGCTCAGCATTTCCGCTCAGATCGCCGACAGTGTAGTTCAACTGCAACAGCGCTACCTTCACCCTGCCCCCCATATGGTAAATCTCACCATAAGTGGCCCAAACCGAATCGTCAACAAGATTTGGCTACAGGCAGGCGAAGAACAAAGGTAGTTTGGTGGGCGGTGCTCTCCACCTGCAAAGAGCCACCCAAGTGGTTGGCAATGGCTTGGGCCAGAGCCAATCCCAAGCCTGTTCCCCCCTGCTGCCAGGGATCCGAGTGGGGGATGCGATAAAACTGCTCGAAAATGCGTTCTTGTTCTTCGAGGGGAATGGTGGTGCCCGTGTTGGTCAAGCGCAGCTCCCAGCGGTCGGAACCTAAAGCAACAGCCTCTAGGACAATGTGTTTGCCGGCGGGCGTAAATTTGTGGGCATTGGTCAAAAGCTCACAGACCAAGCGTTCCAACAGGCGGGGATGGGTGTGCAGATAGGGCAGGTGGGGATCCCAGTGAACTTGTAGAGTTTGCTGCCGCTTGCGCATCTGGTCTTGGAACCGATTGATGAGAGGTGCCAAAAGGAAAGGCAAGTTAACCTTCTCAGAGGGCAGCGTAAGCCTATCGCCCAACAAAGTTTGTAGATCCAGAAGATCGTTAATTAGGGAGATCTTTCGCTTGCACTCCTGCTCCAGAACCTCAAGATATTGAATTTGCTTAGGGGTAAGGGGGGAGGTTTGATGGCTTAACCTTAACAGGTGAACCGAGAGGCTAATGCTGGTAAGGGGAGTGCGCAGCTCATGGGAGACGGCGGCCAGGAAGTTATCCCTAATTTGGCTGAGTTTTTTCAATTCCGTCACCTGAGCCTGGCTGCTGAGGTAGAGCCTGGCCTGTCGCAAGGCAATCGCGCACTGGGCCGCCATTTGCTGGGCCAAATCGATTTCCCAATCGCTAAAACTCTCCTCAGGAGGCCGAGCCAGCCACAGATCCCCAAGAATGCCCTGATCGTCCGCAATGGGGCAGGCCAGCTTGGTCAGATAGGGGGGCAAAGTGTCGGGATCCCGTTGGCGATCCCGAGCGCACAGTTGAAAGCACCAGCCTCGCCATAGCTGTTCGTATAAGAGGGGAAAATCTCTCATCCAAACCCGAGCCCCGACCCCAGAGGTCGAAAGCGTCGTGTATTCATAGCTGATCAGGGAGTAGGTTCGGCGGCTATCGTAAAGGCCGACATTGCAAAAAAGAACGCCCAAAAATTTCCCCAGCTCGTTCACAACCGTCTGCAAGATCTGCTTTTCGTCCAGAGTTGCCCGTATCTGATGGGTAAGGCGGCGCAGAATCGATTCAAACTGCAGACTGCGTTCCAGTTGCTGGGTTCGCTGTTGCACCAGGGCTGTTAATTCAGCTTCTCGTGTTTGCTGGGCCAGCTCCAGGCGCTTGCGCAGGGTGATATCGCGCACCAAAACAATGGCCTCATCCGGCCCAAAGGGCAACAGACGGGCCTCGCGATATTCCGGCAATGCTTCCGCCGCGTCTTGAGAAGTTTTGGGAAGCGGATATTCAATAACCTGAATTTCTCCCGTTTGAAAGGCTTTCTCTAGCAAAGGGGCAAAGTAGGTTTTCCAATGCTCTGGAAACAGATCTTGAATGTATTGGTTGAGATAGCGGTCATCGGGATAGGCGGATGCAAATCCTCTGGGGGGCTTATAGGACAAGACTAGCCCTTGCCGATCCACTTGCAAAAGCATATCTGGGATCGCTTCGTAAAGAGCGCGGTAACGTGCTTCGCTGCGGGCCAGATCGGCCAAACTTTCTCGCAGGTGAGTTTCGGCCCTTTTTCGCTCGGAAATGTCTTCTAGAAATTGAATGGCAAACAGAGGCTCGTTTTGAGCGTTTCGCACTACAGACAGTTGCAGGCGAACCCAGATCTCTCTGCCATCTTTACGGCGGATCACCTTTTCATATTCATAGTTGCTAGCGTATCCGGCAATCAATTCATTCCAGAGTATCTCGCCCCGTTCTCGGTCTTCGGGATAGGGAGTGTAATCTTCCGCTTTCAGAGCCGACCAATCTTCCTCGCTGTACCCTGTAATCTCTGCCATTGCCGGGTTGAGGCTGAGATACCGGGGATCAGGATCCAAGCTCATCAGAGCAATCCCTTGGCTACAGAAGTTGAAGATCCCCTGCAATTGGTTTTGAATTTCCTCAAGAGCAGATTTGATGGATCGGCGCTCGCTAATATCATCCAGGAAGTAAACGGCAAATAGAGGCTTTTGTTCTTCATCTCTAACAACATAAACCTGGGACTTTGTCCAGATGATTTGGCCATTCTTTCGGGTGTAGCGATGTTCCCATTCATAATGACTGCGCCGGCCATCAACCAACTCCTGCCAAAGTTTTTTTAGAGTTTCAACATCGGCCAAGTCTGGGATACAAGCCTCCAGAGGCAAAGCCTTCAATTCCTCTGCAGAATATCCTGTTATATCCTTGAGGGCTGAGTTCATGCCATGCGGACTAGCTTCTGGCTCAAGAGGCAGCAGAGAGATGCCCAAATTGCAGGACTCCACAATTCCCCAGAATCGCTGTTGAATCTCCAACAAGGCCAGCTCTAGACGCTTGCGCTCGGTAATATCTTGAATGCAGCCAAGCACGCAATTTGCTCCGTAGGGAACTATGCAAATTTCTTGGTAACGGAGCTCTCCCGCTGAGTTGGTTAGGGGATATTCCAAGGTTTGCTGGGATCCGCTGCTCAAGCAACGGTCAATCAGCCTCCGGAGTTGGTCGCTAACCTCAGAGCCGAACAGCTCTTGCACTGCTTTTCCCTGAAGGTGCTCTGCTGGGAGTGAGGCAACACAAGCATTCTCCGGGGAAGAAATCAGCTCCAGGCATTGGCCTTCTTGGCTAAAGATCATTAAGGCTTGTGGGATAGCACAAACCAACCTTTTGTAGCGGAGTTGGCTCTCTGCAAGCGCTTGTTCAGCCTGCTTCCGCGCCGTGATGTCTTCCACATACCCCTCAAAATAGAGGGGATCCCCTGCTGGATTGCGGACAACTTGAATTTGTTCTCGCACCCACAAGTCCAAGCCCTTGCGACTGTGGATCAAAAACTCTTGGGCCACTCTCCCATCGCCGACTTTGCCTGCAAGCAGATCCTGGAAAAACTGGCGACGACCGGCAGCGTCAGCATAGAGATGATGGCCAAAATCCGACAGATGGCGCATCAAATGGGCAGAGGAAGTATAGCCATATATCTCGGCAAGCTTGGCATTGGCAAACCGGTATCGTCCCTGCAGATCCACACGAAAGATCCCAATGGGGGCATTTTCCAGGAGCACATCAAGTTCGGCCAACATCAGGATCCCCTATTGGCAAGCAGTACCAGGGCACTGAGAACACCTGTCCTTGGGATTATGTATCATTTCTGCCTTAAGCGATGTTTCCCGCACTACAAGTTCCCCCCTAACCCCGTAAAATCACGGGCGAGGAAGGGCGCTTAGGTTTCTGTGGATGTTACCCCGTGGGCTGCCGGTAGGGCAGGGATCCCTGTGCGGATTCTCAACTACTCCACCCCTGCAGTCTCCGGGGATCCCGCCTGAGTTTCCGGGTGAAAGTAGCGGTAAATCTGCCGGGCAATCTTCGGGCCAATGCCGGGCACTTGAGCCAACTGGTCTTCTGAGGCCACCTGAATGCGGGCAATCGACCGAAATTCTTCCATCAGCAGCTTTTGCCGATACTTGCCCAAGCCGGGGATCTCGTCCAGCGTAGAGGCATGTTGACGCGCTTTCCGTTGCTGGCGATGAAAGGCGAGAGCAAATCGGTGGGCTTCATCTCGCAGGCGTTGCAACAACAAGCGAGCCGGATCTTGGGCCGGCAACCGCAAGGGCACAGGATCCCCCGGCAGAAAGATCTCTTCTTCTCGCTTGGCCAAGGCAATTACCGGCAGGTGATCCAGCCCCAAATCCGCCAAGACGGCCATGACTGCCGACAACTGCCCCTTGCCCCCGTCGATGAGCACCAAATCCGGCTGATCCTCAGGGGTCATTTTGCTGAAGCGACGCCGGGCCACTTCTGCATGGCTGGCAAAATCATCGGAGTGACCGGGGCGCACCTCAGGGTTGCGAATCTTGTAGCGGCGGTAGTGCTGTTTGGCAGGCAGGCCATCGATAAACACCACCTGACTGGCCACAGCATCGGATCCCTGAATGTGGGAAATATCGTAGGCTTCTAGGCGACGGGGCACATCCGGCAAATCCAAGACCTCTGCCAAGCGCTCCAAGGCCGCGGCATCCCGATCCGCCAGGCGCTGGGCGCGGGTTAGCTCCAGTTCGGCATTCCGCTCGACCAACTCGATCAACTCAGCTTTGCTCTGCCGTTGGGGGGCAATGAGGCTGACCTTGCGGCCTTTTTTCTGGCTCAGCCAAGACTCCAGAAAATCGTGATCGGGCAATTCATACTGGGTCAAAATCTCAGAGGGAATTTCCACCGGATCGCAGTATTGATAATGCTCTTGTAAAGCCCGCTGCAAGATAAGGCCTGGGTCGTCACCGCGGTTTTCGGCCACAAACCCCAGTCGCCCCACCAACTTGCCCGCTCGCACCTGAAACAACTGAATGCAAGCTCGCGAATCGTTCATGGCTAAGGCCAGAGCATCACGGCTGGCGGTAGAATTGGGCAAAGAAACCTTCTGGGATTCTCCCAATTGTTCCAGACCACGAATTTGATCCCGATATCGTGCGGCTGCCTCATAATTTTCCTGTTCGGCGGCCTGGATCATCTTCTCCTGCAGCTCTCGGATCAGCTCATCTGTCTGGCCTTGGAAGATCATGGCCACTTGAGCCAGCGTCTTGCGATACTCTTCTGGGCTGATCAAGCCTTGGCATACTCCGGGGCAGCGCCCAATGTCGTAGTTCAAACAGGTGCGATCTTTGTACAGAGGTTTGGGCCGTTGGCGCAAGGGAAAAATCCGTTTGACCAGTCCAAGGGTGTGGCGCAATAGACCAACATCCGTGTAGGGGCCGTAATATTTATCTTGATTCCGATCAAGGCGACGATGGCGGGTGATGTAAAGCTGGGGATAAGGCTCTGACCAGGTAATGCACAAATAGGGATACTTTTTGTCATCCTTGAGAAGAACATTGTAGGGGGGCTGATGGGTTTTAATCAGATTATCTTCTAGGGCTAAAGCTTCACTTTCATTATCGGTAACGATAAACTCGATCTCGCAAACCTGAGCTACCATGCGCTGAATGCGAGGAGGCAGGTCGCCGGTAAAGCGGAAATAAGATCGCACGCGAGAGCGCAACTTCTTGGACTTGCCCACATAGAGAATCTGATCTGTGGCATCTCGCATCAAATATACGCCGGGTTCAGCAGGAATCTCCTTGAGACGGCTCTCTAGAACGTCACGGTTGTGAATCAGAGGGACAGTCATAAAGTTCAGTTCTACCGGGTAGAGTCAGGGATCCCATGACTTCAATCTAGCAATGATACGACTTTCCCTGGCAACACCGACTTCAGCCCCTGTAGAGGTATAGTCATTCCGAATAAGTCTGGGACATTTGCCCTGCCTTCGATCTCTAACCGGCCAACACAAACATACCCCTTATCTGTCTCCCAAAGCAGACTAGGGGAACCTGGGATCCCCAAGTTGCTTTCCTGCAGTCTGAAACAACCATATATCCTGGCCCAGAGGGATCCTCATCTAACTTAATTGCCTCTATTTCCGATCTTACTCTGTTCTGCCAATCTCTAGAAGGCACGAACCACCTCCCGGAGAACGGATTCTTGCAGATAGGGCTTGAGGGAGTCAGGCGTACCTAGATCAACCGGACTCTCTAAAATTTCCTCTAGATATCGTTTCAAGCGTACAAAAGTGAACAATCCAACTGGACGGTCAAACTCTACTAGCAGATCGATATCACTGTCTGTTTGCGCTTCATCCCTTGCTACTGAACCAAAGAGCATTAGAGACTTTACGCCAAAGTCCTTCAGAGTGTTCTGGTGATTTGCCAGTAATGTAAGGACTTCCTGTTTTTGCATTACCCAACCTGCAATGAAAAGAAAAGTCCATTAGGAATTATAGCTCACCTATTTCCTCTCAATTACGACTCAAACAAAGATTCATAACGCTTTGCAGGTCGCAGGCACAGTTGAGCCGAGGCACACCTTGCAGAGGACAGGGATCCCTGGGTTCCCGCAATGAGGGCATTTGAGCTTGCTCATCATCTTGTCTCTGGGTACATCTAACGGCACGCACATCTTGCCTTGCCATTAACAGCCAGTTCAAGAAACTTGTCGTCTTTGGGATCACGACACGTCGCCACGCGCTCTACAATCTCCACCAAGACGCCATCTCTAACAAAAGTGCTCAAGAACTCCATCCGTTCTTCCTCGGTTATATACCTTTCAAATCCTTTGCGCCGCAGGACATCGCTCAATTCTTCAACGGTCACACGTGAGATAAGCAATTTGCCTCTCTGTGTTGCCCTGTCAAAGACTTGACGAGTGACAGAACATCTCAACAGGAGCGCACTGATAACAACATTGGTATCAAAAACAAAGCATGGTTCATTCGACATTCAGCAGAGATTCCAGTATCTCAGGAGTTAAGCCACGCTCCTGTGCTTTTTGGCTGATTTCATCTATGACAACCTGGAGGGGACGCGGTGGTACGATGAGGTCGCGCAGCCAAAGGTTAAGTAACAACTGAAACTTTCTTGGCAGGTCAGCAGGAATTTGACTGTAAAGTCTCGCTGTATCTGCATCCAGAGGAATGGTAATCACTGTGTTCATCTTTCCAACTCCTCGATGTTGGATATTATTACACTTGAGATTAAGTCGCGCTGGCTAACGGCTGAACTCACCCGCCACCCCAAACCAAGGATCCCAATCAGTAATCTACCTCAAGGTCGGGTGCAGTGACTTGTTATGTTGGGTAACCCATCAGCCCCAAAAGCATCAGGATCCCCAGCGACCAGCCCCCAGGGATCCCTATGTCCTAATCACCAAAACTTGACTGGGGCTGACAACATAACGTCTCCGACGCAGATGACATTTCAACCTTAACAAAGAGACTCAGTGCGGTCGATGTACAATGGGTAACCCATCAGCCCCAAAAGCATCAGGATCCTCAGTGACCAGCCCCCAGGGATCCCTAACCAATCACTGACTTTCTACCAAGGCTGGCAACATAATGACAATGATTTGGGATGAGGCTCGCGCTATATCGAGATTTCTGAGCTTGGTTGAGGGATCCATTTTTTTTGCTTATTGTATTGAGTACATTGAATTGAGACCATTAGAATTGAGCATAGGAAAGCCAAACTATAGTTCTTCACCTGACAAAAGTGGTTCAAACTCTTTATATGCTTGATAATTACGAAAATGTCGAGCGTAAATTTCTGCTCCATCAAGATCGACATCATACAAAACTTGATTCACATCAACAATATGCTTTAACTTCCACGTTATTGAGTCACCTACTTCATTATTAAATGTACATGTATGAGCGTTTGCATATTCCTGGGCTTTCTGATTTGCTTCTTCTAGAGAACTAGCCTTTATTAGCGTAAAACTCTCTTCAAAAAGAGTTTTATAGTCTGGCGATGATGATGAAGATTCATAAACTAACACAGCGATATAAACGTTTATGTCTTGACGATCCATTCTGATTCTCCAACTATTTCAAAAATCCGCGATCATTTAACAGCTTCCACGCTTTCTTGTAGTTTGCGGCATTTCCCGCCTTTATGTTGCCAAGTGTTTCGTTCAAAAGCTCTCCTGGAAATTCTTGTCTGATTGATGCTTTTCGGCATCTGCTAATGAAGCTATCAGCAATGTCACCCAAATTGTTATTAGCAACACAGTCGGCAGACCGACAACTGGCGGTGTAGAAAGCTGGATCCGCTGAGGATAGGGATCGCTCTACGGATGGGGCACAGGGATCCGGGGCAGGCAGATAACAGCTATCTTCTACCTTCAGGCAGATAACAGCTATCTTCTACCTTATTGCAGGCACATCCCGGCGGTTGATGGCACTCCAAGTTGACGTTGATGCAGCTATTGCCACAGGCTTTACCCGTCACACATCGACGACAACAGGTACTGCAATCGACGGGATCACCTGGCTGTGACCGTTCTACCCCAATGATGGACAGTGATGGATCCGAGTTAATAGTCGAAGCAGTCCGAGATCCACTGCCACAACCCACAAATAGGAGCAGCGATAACAGTATTAGAAAAAACTGTGCGAGCTTAAATGGTTGAGCTTTCATACAATGAGATCCATCAGTTTGCTTCACTCGTGCTAATTGAACGGTCGACGTAAATCCAAAGATGGTCAAGATAGGCGCCGTGGTTGAGCGTTGGTGCATTGGCAAGTTCTTTCATCACATCAGCAAGCGTTTGTGCCGCAGCCGTTTCAGTCAACCCCGAAGACTCCCAAGTACCCGTTGCGGTGTTTTTGATATTGCTAGCGTCGAGGATTCTTGCGATGTTATTTCTAACAACCGAACCTTGATCGGCGTTGAGGGAAAAACGAACAATAACTCGCCATGCCATGGAGCCTCTCCTTGTTCTGGTTACGGGTGAAGGTGAAACGTGCTGGGCAACTGAGCGCCCCAACATGTGTTTCTGCAGCTAGATGACTGATAATCACCTAAGAAGCAGACTTTTCCATCGCCTAGTGTAATGCTGCCCTAATTTGTCTGTATAGTCAACATTTTGAGCGATGATTACCTCCAAAGGGTTTTTATCTGGCTGAATGAGCATTAACACACCCATACCTAGACCCAGAAAGCTCCTGGAGCAAGTCAGCTAGAAATCGCAGGATCCGCACACTGTACTCATAAAGTCAGTGTCGGGAGGAATGTGCAACTTTATTTGCTCTATGTTATGATAATAGTGCGGACACCAGAAACGGTTATTTAAGGCACTGGTAACGGTCGATTGGGGCTGCTGTAAACCAGCCTAGAGGTTCGGGCCTGTTTTGTTCTCTGGTAGAGCAGAGCAGGCCCAGGGCTACTAAAAGCCTACTCTGTATCGCTAAAGCGGTACGGAGTCGGGTAGTTTACTTGCCACACCTTCCGCCATAGTTTTGCCACTCATCTCCTGCAAAACGGCTACGACATCCGCACCGTCCAAGAATTGTTGGGCCACAAAGATGTCAAAACCACCATGATTTACACCCATGTGCTGAATAAAGGCGGGCGCGGGGTGAGAAGTCCATTGGATCCTTAGAAGGGGACGCTCTCTGGGGAAAGGATCCTCTTTCCCTTTACAGTACCTCAGCGATCATTGCGAATTGTTACGACCTTGCCGCCATGCTCCCAGCAGGGATCCGTTTCTCTGGTAGAACGGGAAACAGACAATAGGGGATCCTGCCTATCGCGTCAGCGGGACGGAGTCCTTTCGCGTCAGCGGGACGGAGTCCTTTCCCCAGTTCACCCCATCTTTTGCATTGCACGACGGAGAGCGACCGCATGTTTACTCTGGTTAAGCCCATCACCCGCCACGTTACCCCTGCCGAGGTGGGGGATCGCCGCTTGATGAAGGTGGTGTATGTGGTGTTGGAGCCGCAATATCAGAGTGCCCTGACCGCAGCAGTGCAGCACATCAACGCCCACAACTCCAAGCTGGCGGTGGAGCTGTCCGGCTATCTGGTGGAGGAGCTGCGGGATCCCGCGGGCTATGAGGCTTTTCGGCGGGATCTGGAAACGGCCAATGTCTTTATCGGATCCCTGATTTTTATCGAAGACATTGCCCAGAAGGTGGTGCAGGCGGTAGAGCCCCTGCGGGAACGGCTGGATGCGGTGGTGGTGTTTCCCTCCATGCCGGAGGTGATGCGCCTGAACAAGATGGGATCCTTTTCCATGGCGCAGCTGGGACAGTCCAAGAGCGCCATCGCCCAGTTTATGCGCAAGCGCCAGCAGGGATCCAACTTCCAGGAGGGGATGTTGAAGCTGCTGCAGACCCTGCCCAAGGTGCTGAAGTATCTGCCCTTCGACAAGGCGCAGGATGCCCGCAACTTCATGCTCAGCTTTCAGTATTGGCTGGGGGGATCCCGCGAGAACCTGGAGAACTTTTTGCTGATGCTGGCGGATCGCTACCTGCCGGGGATGCGGGGGCAGCTCTCCTTTGCCGAGCCGGTCACCTATTTGGAGATGGGCATCTGGCACCCCTTGGCGCAGCAGATGTTTGCCAGTCTGGCGGAGTATTTGGATTGGTACAACGCCCGCGAGGATCTGCCGCAGGACGTGAAGGATCCCTTGGCTCCCTGCGTGGGGTTGGTGTTGCAGCGCACCCACCTGGTGACGGGGGATGATGCCCACTACGTGGCCATGGTGCAAGAGCTGGAGTCGCGCGGGGCGCGGGTGGTGCCGGTGTTTGCCGGGGGTCTAGATTTCTCCAAGCCAGTGAACGAGTTTTTCTGGAACGCGCAGAAGACAGCGCCCATTGTGGATGTGGTCGTGTCGCTAACCGGGTTTGCCCTGGTGGGAGGGCCGGCGCGGCAGGATCACCCCAAGGCGGTGGAAGCGCTGCAACGGCTGAATCGCCCCTACATGGTGGCGCTGCCCTTGGTGTTTCAATCGACGGAGGAATGGGCTGCCAGCGACCTGGGGCTGCACCCGGTGCAGGTGGCTCTGCAGATTGCCATTCCCGAGCTGGACGGGGCCATTGATCCCATCATCCTCTCAGGGCGGGACGCGGCCACCGGCAAAGCCCATGCCATGCAGGATCGGATCGAGCTGATCGCGGCGCGGGCCATTAAATGGGCCAATTTGCGGCGCAAGCCCAAGCTGGAGAAGAAGATCGCCATCACCGTCTTCAGCTTCCCACCGGACAAAGGCAATGTGGGGACAGCAGCCTACTTGGATGTATTTGCCTCTATTCACCGGGTGATGCAGGCCCTGGCCCACAACGGCTATGACCTCGGCCCCGAGCTGCCCAAAACCCCGCAGGAGCTGATGGAGTCCATCCTGCACGATCCCCAGGCCCAGTACGCCAGCCCGGAGCTGAATGTGGCCGCCAAACTGTCGGTGCGGGAATACGAGGCGCTGACACCCTACGTGAAAGCCATCGAGCAATACTGGGGGCCAGCGCCGGGGCACCTGAACACCGACGGGCAAAACCTGCTCATCTACGGCAAGCACTTCGGCAATGTGTTCATCGGGGTGCAGCCCACCTTCGGCTATGAAGGGGATCCCATGCGGCTGCTTTTTTCCAGGTCAGCCAGCCCCCACCACGGCTTTGCTGCCTACTACACCTACCTGGAGAAAGTGTGGGGGGCGGATGCGGTGTTGCACTTTGGCACCCATGGATCCCTGGAGTTTATGCCGGGCAAGCAGATCGGCATGTCGGGCGAGTGCTATCCGGATAATCTAATTGGATCCCTGCCCAACCTGTACTACTACGCCGCCAACAACCCCAGTGAGGCCACTATTGCCAAGCGGCGGGGCTACGCCTGCACCATCAGCTACCTGACGCCGCCGGCAGAAAACGCCGGCCTCTACAAAGGGCTGCAGGAGCTGCGGGAGCTGATCGGCTCCTACCAAACCCTGCGGGAGGGGGCGCGGGGCATCGCTATCGTCAACGCCATCTGCGACAAGGCGCGGCTGGTGAACCTGGACAAGGATGTGGAGTTGCCCCAGGGGGACGCCGCCCAGTTGAGCTTGGAAGAGCGGGACAGGGTGGTGGGCAAGCTCTACGCCAAGCTCATGGAGATCGAGTCGCGGCTGCTGCCCTGTGGCCTGCACGTGATCGGGGCGCCCCCCACCGCCGAAGAGGCGATTGCCACCCTGGTGAGCATTGCCAGCATTGACCGCCCCGAAGAAGGGATCCTCGGCCTGCCCCGCATTCTCGCCCAAAGCCTGGGCCGGGATATCGATGAGATCTACCGCAACCGGGATCGGGGACACCTGGCGGATACGGAGCTGCTGGATCGCATCAACAAGGCCTGCCAGAAGGCGGTGGCGGCGCTGGTGCAGGAGCAGACCGACGCCCAGGGCCGGGTCGCGCGGGTGGCCAAGCTCAACTTTTTCAACATGGGCCGGCAAGCCCCCTGGTTGGCAGTCCTAAAAGAAGCGGGCTACCCCCAGGTGGATCCGGATCTTTTGAAGCCTTTGTTTGAGTTCCTGGAGGAGTGCCTCAAGCAAATTACGGCAGATTATGAGCTGGGATCCCTGCTGCGGGCCTTGGAAGGGGAGTACATTTTGCCGGGGCCAGGAGGGGATCCCATCCGCAACCCCAATGTGTTGCCGACAGGGCGCAACATCCACGCTTTGGATCCCCAGTCCATCCCCACGGCAGCCGCGATTAAGTCGGCGGAGATCGTGGTGGAACGGCTGCTGGCTCGCGAGATGAGCAGTAACGGTGGCCGGTACCCGGAAACCATCTCGGTGGTGCTCTGGGGCACCGACAACATCAAGACCTACGGGGAGTCGCTGGCGCAGGTGCTGTGTTTGCTGGGGGTGCGACCCAAACCCGATGCCCTGGGGCGGGTGAACAAGGTGGAGCTGATCCCCTTGGAGGAACTGGGCCGGCCCCGCATTGATGTGGTGGTGAACTGCTCGGGGGTGTTCCGGGATCTGTTTGTTAACCAGATGGATCTGATCGACCGGGCGGTGAAGCTGGCGGCCACGGCCAACGAGCCCCTAGAGCTGAACTTCGTGCGCAAGCACGCCTTGCAGCAGGCAGAAGAGCTGGGGCTGACCCTGGAACAGGCGGCGACGCGGGTCTTTTCCAATGCGTCTGGCTCCTACTCGGCCAACATCAACCTGGCGGTGGAAAACAGCTCTTGGGAAGATGAAAGCGAGCTGCGGGAGATGTACCTATCCCGCAAGTCCTTTGCCTTCGGCTCGAATCTGCCTAACCAGCAGATGCGACAGCTCTTCGAGGCCAGCCTGAAAACGGTGGATGTGACCTTCCAGAACCTGGACTCCTCGGAGATCAGCCTGACCGATGTCAGCCACTACTTCGACGCGGATCCCACCAAGCTGGTGCAAAGCCTGCGCCCCGACGGCAAGGCCCCCTCGGCCTACATGGCAGATACCACCACCCCCAACGCCCAGATCCGCACCCTGAGCGAAACCATCCGTCTGGACGCCCGCACCAAGCTCCTCAACCCCAAGTGGTATGAGGGGATGCTCAAGCACGGCTACGAAGGGGTACGGGAGATCGCCAAGCGGCTGGTCAACACCTCCGGCTGGTCAGCTACGGCAGGCGCGGTGGACAACTGGATCTACGAGGAAACCAACGAGACCTTCATCAAGGATGAGGCCATGCGGCAGCGCTTGATGAACCTCAACCCCCACTCCTTCCGGCGCATTGTCGGATCCCTGCTGGAGGTGCATGGGCGTGGCTACTGGCAGACTTCCCAGGCCAATATCGAGCGCCTGCAGGAGCTGTATCAGGAGATCGAGGACAGAATCGAAGGGGTGGAGTAATTAATATGGTTGTTTCAGGTTAGCGTGAGACGTCTGGGCTACTGTTCGCGCCAGCGGGACGGAGTCCTTAGACCTTACGTGAAGTCGGCAAAAGCTGCAACCATGGCCGGATCCTTGCCCAGGGCTTCTGAAGCAGCAGTGGATCCTGCCAAGTTCGTTGATTACTCTATGAATCCAGCTAATCCTGGAAATCAAGGCAAGTGGATTGCCTTTGCAGAGCTTGGCTATGATGTCAGTACACCAGAGGGAAGAAGGGTGGGATTTGCTCACATTCTGCAACAGGTTACTGCTGCTCTGCCTTGCGCCTTAGCCGGGGATCCGTTTCCAACACCCTATGGAAGCCGCTATCGAGTCAAGATTGAAATTTTGGGCCTCAATCAGAAAAAAGGCACTTTAGTGACCGTGTGGCAGGTTGATAAGGAAAGTTTAATCCCTCGTTTGGTCACCAATTGGCTAGAGGTACACAATGATGAGTAAAACCACTTCTAGAATCAAGCCATACAGTAGAGTCAAAACTGTGGCAGATGTCAAGGAGTATTTCAGCGAGACCACTATTCCTGCTGGAACTCAGGGATCCATTGTGGAATGTTACTCAGATCCCACTGAAGGCTATGCGGTTGATTTAGCGGTTCCGGATTTGAGCTTGGTAGGAGGTTTTCGATATTTTAATCTCATTCTTTTTCCCGATCAGTTTGAAGTCATAGATCCCGAAACATGAAGTATCCAATGTTGAATGGACGTTCCCTCTACCCCACCAGGTCAAGCCAGCGCAGGTAGCCCTCCACCAGTTGGGATCCGGCTAGAGCGGCTACCCCTCCGCCCATAGCCAAGTAGGGGCCGAAGGGGATGGGCTTTCCCAGGCGGGCCCGCCCCTTGGTCATGGCCAGCAAGCTAGCCAGCAGGCCAAACCCGGAACCCAAAAGAAGGGCCACCACCACCCCCTGCCAGCCCAACCACATGCCGATCAGGGCCAACAGCTTGCCATCTCCCCCGCCCATAGCCTCCCGCCCCAAGACCCAATGGGCCAAGAGGCCAATGCCCTCCAGCAGCCAGAGGCCCAGCACAGCTCCTGCAATCCCTTCCACCAGTGACAGGCCTGTAGCGGCCAGGGATCCGGATCCCTGGAGCCACGGCAGAGCCAGGCGGGCCAAAAGCCCCACCACCAGGCCTGAACGGGTCAGCTCCTCCGGCAGCAAAAAGGTATCCAGATCGATGAGCGCCAGGGCCAACAGCCAGCTCAACAAGATGCAGGTGAGGATCCCTTGGGCAGAAAACCCCAAAGCGCCGATGCTGAGGGCAAACAGCCCCATCGTCAACGCCTCAACGGCAGGGTAGCGCCAGCTAATCTGCACCCCGCAATGGCGGCAGCGACCGCGCAGCAACAACCAGCCCAGGATGGGAATGTTCTCCGTGGGGCCCAGCGGCGTCTTGCAGCTTGGACAATGGGATCCGGGATGGAGCAGAGAAAGACCCTGCGGCAGGCGATAGACCACCACGTTCAAGAAGCTGCCCACACAGGCCCCCAGCACCAGTACCAGCACCCAGGCCAACAGGCGCAGCTCCCAGATTCTGTTGGCGTCGGCGCTGCTCAGCCACATCATGCTCAGCCACATCATGTGAGCGTTGTGCAGTAGGGGAGAATCTCGAGCATGGCAGCCATTCCCATCGCGTCGGCAGGACGGAGTCCCTAAAGGCAGAAAAAGGAAGGATCTGCTCTGTCAGCGTAGCTCCTTGTGCCTCACCGCAGCGGCTCCAATTGCTGCAGCGGAATAAAAGTTTCCTGGGGCAGCAGGATGGGGAACTCGGAAAAGATCAGATCCCCTCGCAGGGTACGGCGGTGAATAACTACCCCCCGCGGAGGTTGCTCCAGCACTTCCGGTCGATACTGCAGATGAAATTGATAAATCTGGCGAGCCGCTTGAAGCAGAGCGCTGTCCATGAGCTGTTTTCCTTGCCAAATTCACAACTACCCTAACGACATTCCCATCGCGTCGGCGGGACGGAGTCTTTAGACCTTTTGGGATCCCCAAAGTTCTGTCTGCCATCCCTCAGACTTTTTTAGAACGGTTAAGGCTTCTGAAAAGCCGAGGATCCCCTGAGCCGAACACCTGCTGCTTCCCAAAAGACAAGTCACCCGCCAGCCTAAACTTAGGATATCGCCGCCGAGGACTTATGGGTCACCTCCGCCCACTCAATTCTCGATGTCTGTCCAGATGTCTGTCCAGGAATGGAGGCCATAGAGCACTCTGGAGTTGTCGGCAGCCAGCCTAAGACAGTTTGACGTCAGGGCTGGGGGAGATCAAATCTGGGCCGATGCTGTAGGAGGAGCCACGGTAACTGGGTTTGGGATTGAGCTTGTCTTGAAAGCGGGTGATGATCTGGATGGTGCGCTGTACATCCGCCGGAAAGATCACCACCAGGTCTCCGGGTTCGGCTTTCTCCAGAGCGGTTTCGATAGCAGTTGCCTCATCCAAGATTTCCTGCAGACGATCCCCTGCCTTTTCCTGTTCCCAACCCTGCCGGATTAGGGCGGCCACCTCGCCTGGTTCCCGTCCTCGCCGGTCATCATCTTCTTTGACAATGGCTCGGTCGAACATGCGCGCTGCCAAGACTCCCAGCTCTCGTAGGTCGCTGTTGCGCCGATCCCCAGGCCCGCCGATAACCCCAATTTTTCGTTGGCAATCCCAGCGCTCCAGGGTACTTTGAATGGCTTCGTAACCTGCTGGGTTGTGGGCATAGTCCACCAACACCTGGTAGCCCCCTACATCAAACAAGTTGAGGCGACCGGGGGTCTGGGCTACAGAACTGGTGAAGGTGCCCAGCGCCATGCGGATGTCGTCGATGGAAACCCCGTGCAGGAAGGCTGCCAAAGTAGCGGCCAGCACATTTTGGATCATGAAGCTGGCCTTGCCAGAGAGGGTGAGGGGAATTTTGGTTACATCTTCTATGCGCAGTTTCCAGCCCCGTTTCAAAATGGAGATGTGGCCCTCTTCATAAACAGCCGCCGTGCCCCCGGAAGCAATGTGCTTTTGAATGAGGGGATTTTCCGGGTTCATGCTGAAATAGGCCACTGTCGCCTTGACATTGGCGGCCATGGCGGCCACCAGACCATCATCGGCATTCAAGACAGCGTAGCCCCGCTCGTGTACCGCTTCCACCAAGACGGATTTGACGCGGGCCATGTCTTCTAGGGTTTCGATATCCCCCAACCCCAGGTGATCTGAGGTTACGTTGAGCACCACGCCAATATCGCATTCCGGAAACCCCAGCCCCTCTCGCAAAATGCCGCCTCGCGCCGTTTCCAGCACCGCCACTTCTACGGTGGGATCCCTGAGCACCAGGCGGGCGCTGTGGGGGCCGGTCATGTCTCCCTTGGCAATTTGATGGTTTTGGATGTAAACGCCGTCGGTGGTGGTGAAGCCGACCCGCTTGCCGATGCCTTTGAGGATGTGGGCGATCAGGCGGGTGGTGGTGGTTTTGCCGTTGGTGCCGGTGACGGCCAGGATGGGGATGCGGGTGTGGCTGCCGGGGGGGAAGAGCATGTCGATGATGGGCTCGGCCACATTGCGCGGGATCCCTTCGCTGGGGGCCAGGTGCATGCGCAAACCCGGAGAAGCGTTCACCTCGACAATGCCGCCACCGGTTTCGTTGACGGGCTGGGCAATGTCCGGGCAGATGAGGTCGATGCCCGCCACATCCAGGCCGATGATCTGAGCTGCCCGTTCGGCAATGAAGGCGTTGTAGGGATGGATGATATCGGTGCAATCGACGGCGATGCCTCCGGTGCTCAGGTTGGCGGTGGATTTGAGGGTGCAATGTTCTCCTTTGGGCAGCACCGTATCCAGGGTGTAGCCTTTGCTTTCGAGGATACGCAGGGTCATGTCATCAACGCTAATTTGGGTCAGCACGTTTTCGTGGCCAAACCCCCGCCGCGGATCCCTGTTGACTTCGTCGATCAGCTCTTGAATGGTGGAGCGGCCATCTCCCACCACATAGGCTGGGATCCGCTTGGCCACAGCCACCAGCTTGTTGTTGATCACCAGCAGTCGGTAGTCATCCCCCACCAGGTGCTTTTCCACCAACACCACATCGGAGTATTGGCTGGCGGCATCGTAGGCGATCTCGGCGGCTTCCAGGCTGGTGATGTTGACGGTGATGCCCTTGCCGTGGTTGGCGTTAAGGGGCTTGATCACCACCGGAAAGCCCCCGACATCCTCGATGGTGGCTGCCAACTCGCTGCGGCGACGCACCGTATAGCCCTTGGGCACCGGGATCCCCATGTCCTGCAGCAGTTCTTTGGTGGCCTGCTTGTCGGCGGCCAGGTCGGTAGCAATGATGCTGGTTTTTTCAGTGGTGGTGGCTTCGATGCGCTTTTGGTAGACGCCGTACCCCAGTTGCACCAGGGATCCCTTGTTGAGGCGCAGATAGGGGATCCCGCGCAGGGCGGCCTCGTCCAGCAAAGCTTGGGTGCTGGGGCCGAAGCGGACGTTCTCTCGGATCTCTCGCAACTCTTGAATGTCCAGTTCTAGGTCGCGGCGGTAGTCTTCTCCGTCCACCAAAGCCTGACAGAGGTAGACTGCAGCTTTGGCCGCAAAGCGCCCGGCCTCTGCCTCCTGATACTCGAACACCACGTTGTAGGTGCCGGGGGTGGAGGTTTCGCGGGTGCGGCCAAAATCCACTTTCATGCCGGCCAGGGTCTGCAGCTCCAAGGCCACATGCTCCACCACATGGCCCATGAGGGTGCCCTCTTCCACCCGTTGCAAGAATCCCCCATAGCAGCCGCGGGAGCACTGGTGTTCCCACAGTCCCGGCAACAGGGCCTCCAACCTTTCCTTGAAACCTGGGATGGTGTTGGTGGGTCGCTCCTGCAAGTCTTCCAGATCAAGCCGCATTTGAATCAGCTTATGACGACGGATGCTCCAGTAGTTGGGGCCACTGAGAACGCGGATGGATCGGATGCGCATAGGGTCTAGGGGAAACAGCGGGGAAGGGGACAGATAACTTAGGGTCGTTTTAGGGTCGTTTTCAGGATGCCGGCGCAGGAAACTGCCAAGGACTACATCCCGCTGGCGCGACCAGCCCTAATCTACACTCCCTTTGCCAAGGTCGAGAAAGAGTATCCTTTAATACAATTCTTTCGGCAGGCGAGCAAGGTTAAGACAACGCAATGGATCCCGCTTGACCACATCGGTACAGTGGGGGGCAGACGGGTCTGCGGCACATGGAAAGAACCTATCTGCTGGGGTTGGGCTGGATCTTGGGCCTGCTGGTGCGGGCTTGGCCCCAGGCTGCCGGGTGGGGCTGGGGGATCCTGCTGGGATTGGGGCTGGCGGGATCCCTGCTGTGCCGGCGGCGACTGCGTCTGGCCCGCACTTGGCTGGCGATGGGGCTGGTGGGGTGTCTGGCTTGGAATTACCTGGGTTGGCGGCAGCCTTTTCCCGGCCCGACGGATATCAGCCTGTTGGCCCCCCAGCAGCAGATGAACTTGGTGGGCACCGTCCTCTCGGAACCCCGTCCCACCCGCAGCGAACGGCGGCAATTTTGGCTGAGAGCAGAGCAGGTGCTCAACGCCGACTCCACGGCCCGCCAGGTCAGCGGCAAGCTCTACGTCACCACCGGCCCTGAGGCCCTCCAGGACAAGGATCTCCACCCCAACCAACGGGTGCGCCTGACGGGATCCCTGTACCTTCCCAGTCCGGCCTTGAACCCGGGCAGCTTTGATTTTCAAGCCTACCTGCAGCGCCAGGGGGCTTTTGCCGGCTTCAGCGCCCGTGAGGTGATCCTGCAGCCGGGGGGAAGAGGTTGGGGGGGCTGGGTGTTGCGGCGGCGGGTGCGAGAGGCGTTCGTTGCTGGATTGGGGGAGCGGCAGGGGAATCTGTTGGCTTCCTTGGTGCTGGGATCCCGGGCCGCCCAATTGGATTTCGACTTGCAGGATGCCTTCCGGGAAATCGGCATGGCCCATGCGCTGGCCGCCTCTGGGTTTCATGTGTCGCTGTTGGTGGGGGTGGTGTTTGTCCTAACACGGCGGTTGGCGGTGCGCCTGCAGCAGGGGATCATTCTGGCAGTGCTGGGGCTTTACATTGCCCTGACGGGGTTCAGCCCTTCGGTGTTGCGGGCAGCACTGATGGGGGCAGCAGCCATGGTGGTGCTGACGGAGCCGCGCCTGGAAGGAAAGGTGAAGCTCAATCCCCTGGGGACGCTACTGGTGGCGGCAGTTTTGCTCTTAATCTACGAGCCGCTGTGGATTACAGGCCTGGAGTTTCAGCTCAGCTTTGCCGCCACCCTGGGCCTGCTGGTCGGAACAGCCCCAATTGTTTCCCGGCTGGACTTTTTGCCTCCGGCTGTGGCCACCGCCTTGGCCGTTCCTCTGGCCGCCCAGATCTGGACTTTGCCGCTGCAGGTGGCCATCTTTGGCCGCATCCCCACCTATTCACTGCTGGCCAACCCGCTGCTGCTGATTCTGCTAGTGCCGCTGCTGGTGGCGGGGTTCGGGGTGGCGTTTGGGGCTTTGCTCTGGCCGGGGCTGGGATCCCTGCTGGCAAGGCCCCTAGGGCTGCTTCTCACGCCTTTGATCAACTGGGTGAGCTGGATAGCCGGTTGGCCCTTCAGCTCCTACTACACCGGCGGAGTTTCTCTGCTCCAGTGCTTGCTCCTCTACGGCGCGCTGGTGGCCGTGACCTTTTGGCCACGGTGGCAACGGGCTTTCCGCTGGCAGGGCACTGCCTTGATCCTGGTCGGGATCCTGTTGGGGCCGGGGTTGTGGCCGGGGCCAGCCGTTCAGATCACCGCCCTGGCCAGTGGGCGAATCCCCATCCTGGCCATTCAAGCGGAAGGACGCCACCTCTTGCTCAACAGCGGGGATCCCCGCCTGGCAGAACGCACAGTAGTGCCCTTTTTGCGGCAGCAGGGCTTGCGCCGTCTGGATGGAGCGGTGGCCATGACCTCCGCCGGCTCTGCCAATGGCGGCTGGGAGATCCTGCTGTCGGCTTTCTCCAAAGGACTGCGTCCCGCCAGCGCGATTGGGCAATTTTGGGATGGGGGAGGGGCCAATGCGGCTTCCGAAAGTTACCTGCGCTCCCTCAGTGCTGTGCAAGCTGCCGGGATCCCCTATCGAGTGTTGCAGCCTGCCGACCGGATCCCGGTGTCGCAGCGGTTGAGCCTACAGGCCATCCACACCAACCCCCTGGTGTTGACTTTAGAAACAGAGGGATCCCATTGGCTGCTGCTGGGCTCTGCCGGCACCCATGTGCAAGCCGAGCTAACCGGATCCCCGCTGATGCCGGCCCAGATCGACTGGCTATGGTGGGACGGAGGATCCCTGATTTTGGATCTCCTGGAGCGCTTTCAGGTGCAGGCGGGCATTAGCTCTGGCTCTGTCGGCGAGACGGTGGTCACCTGGTTCCGGCAGAAACAACGACCTCTCTACGTAGCCGATCGTTCTGGAGCGGTGAGCTGGTCGCGACGGGGTGTGCAAACCCTGAGAGCGCAATTGGACTGAGCCGTGCTGTAGCCTGAAATACAGACTCGATGGGTTGCAGAAAGCAACAATCGATTGTTCTTTTCTCAATCCATCCAGAAGCCCAGAATGATGAAACGTCGCGATCTCTTGAAATACGGAGCAGCTTGTTCTGCCACGCTTGCTCTGCCGGTGCAGCAGGTTCGTCGCGTAGAGGCGGCAACCTCCATGTCCTTTCAGTTTGATTGGAAGTTTAACGCCCAGTTCGCGGGCGTGTTTGTGGGGATCGATGCCGGTTTGTACGCAGAGAAGGGTATCGCACTTGAGCCTCGGCCCTGGTCGGATGGGGTTAATGTGGTTGCCGAGGTAGCTATGGGCAAGGCTGACTTTGCCTGTGCCGAACAGAATCTCATTCTTGCGGCTCAGGCTGATGGTGCCTCTGTCAAGGCGATTGCGACGATGTTTAAGGCCTCACCCTATGGCCTGATGACCACCCCGAACCAGTCACTTTCTAGCCTGGCCGATCTGCGAGGCAAGCGAGTTGGTGTACATCTGGATGGGCTGAAGATCATGGCGCTGGTCAAGGGGGTGAACGGCATCGAAGATATCGAGGTGGTGGAGATCCCCTACAGCAACAAGTACGAACGTGTTCTATCGGGTGAGTTTGCCGCTGTACAGTGCTACGTGATCGACGAGCCCATTGGGGTTGCGAAGCAGTTCGGCGTTGAACCAAAGGTTCTCAAACTTTCGGATCACGGCCTCCTCTCGACAGCACAGACCATCGTAGCCTCGGAGGCGACGCTGGCCGATAAACCTGAGCTTGTTCGTGCCGCTATGGCAGCAACTTTCGAGGGTTGGAAACGGGCTCTAGCCGATAAACCCAAGACGGCAGCCATGATCGTAGAAAGGTTTGTCCCTGAGGGATCCCCCTACAAGGATGTTGCCTATCAAACCCGTACTCTTGAGCTTCTCGAGCCCTATGTCACTGCAGGGGGCCGGTTGGGCGAAATCGATCCCACTGTTTGGAAGAAAGCAGCGGAACTCATGATGGAATACGGAATCCTGGAGAGCTTGCCTGATCTGACCTCAACTCTGGCTCCTGGCTTCGTCAGCTAAACTCTTCCTTGGCAGATGTAGCCCAAAGTTCGGGTTCATAGTTAGTATAGGATTATACCAAATTGTGTGGCCAAGGTGTGGGTTTGGAGGGCCCCATTCGTAGGATCGTTGCCAGACCATTAGCCCTCAATCCGCTGCCTCAGCCGCAACACTTCTTTCCGCCAAGGCTTCCACCTCGTCACGGCGATACAGATAGGCTCCGCTGCGGCTAGCGCGTGCCATTAGCCCCGCAGTTTCCATCTGTGCACGGGCTTCGCGAGTAGAACAGCCCAAGATTTGTGCTGCTTCGCTAACTGGGATCCACTGCCGCCCAAAACGGGCCAATATTTGTTCTTCCGGTTCACAATACACCTGCTGCAATAGCCGCTCTGCCAGCAGCCAACAGGCCAAGGCATCGGCTGCGGCTCGGTGGGAGTATTTTCCCCCCGCCACCAGCGGCTCACCCAACTGCAACTGAAAATGTTCCACCAAAGCGGGCAAACTGCGGGAGGGCAAATCCGGCAATAACAGCCGTGCCAACTGTAGGGTGCAGAACTGATCTGGTTTCGGTCGGACAAATGGGATCCCTAGCCGCCCGTATTCCATTTGCAAAAAGCCGTAGTCGAAGGCGAGATTGTGGGCCGTCAGCGTTCCTGACTCCAGATCGGCTTGAATTTCTGGCCAAATTACCGCCGGGTCAGATCCCTGGGCCACCATCTCGGGCGTAATGCCTGTCAATCGCACAATTGAGGGGGGGATGGGAATGCCGGGATCCAACAACCAAGCCCTGTGGTCGAGAATACCTTGCTCTAGACTGGCCTTGAGCAGTGAAATTTCGATGACCCGTTGCCCAGGCACACAGGATCCCGTGGTTTCCACGTCCACAACCGTCAGGGTCTGGTGACGCAAGCGACGATAATACTGCAAAAGTTCCCGAGAGCGCACAACCGGATGGAGACAAAGACCAACCCCATCTTCGCCCGCAACAGGGATTCTTATACCCCTACACCTGCAGCGGTTCCCTGGGACAAGCGGGCAGTTGCCAGCACATCTCCAGCCAGCTTTTTAGCTCCTCAGGTTGGCCCATGAGGCTCATTTCCACCAGCAGAATGGCGGCTCGGTCGGCGGCTCCTTTGGATCCCAGACGAATCAAGGCAGACAGGCTTTCTTCCCGCCAGCAGACGGATACCCCCTGCCGGATCAAGGCCCGGGCGGCAACGGGGATGCACGAGAGTGGCACTTGGATGTCCCGCCGCTCGTAATCGGGAATGGACAGCATGAACGGCAACCCAAATCTTTATTATGTCTTAATCTTCTTCCCTTTTCGCCTGTCCGTCACGGGTCTTTGCAAAGTATGAAGTGATCTTTTGTGAACTTTGTAGAGAACTCGACATCGTTGCGAATAGTGGGAGAGAAAGACAGGGATCCCTGTAGAAGGCTTAAAAGATAGCGGAAATTTCTCGGCCCCAACTTCTCACAGCTGCGAGAATAGCTGCATGCGCAGGAGATGGGGAGATGCGAGCAGAAGGTTGGGAAAGGCGAGTTGGTCGCTGGTTGCCCAAGGCCACCCTTGCCGGAGCCGTATTGATCCTAGTGGCGATGGGCAGGCCGCTGCGACTGGTGGGCAATGGAGAAAATATGGTGGTGTTCACCTGGGGAGGGGGGGTGAGCCCGATGGCTTTGCAGCCAGGTCTGCATTGGGTGCCGCCTTTTGTCTCGCGCACGGTTACCTTCGATGTAAAAACGCAGGCCCTCACCTGGAAGGACAACGACCCGACTGCCTACGCGCCGCGGCTGGTGGCTCTTTCTCAGGATGGGCAGCAGATTGCGGCTGAGGCGACGCTGCAGTTTCGCATTGTGGACGCCCCCAAGGTCTATACGCAACTGGGGGAAAATTACCTGGATCGCATCGCTCCCATTGTTCGGTCGGTCATCCTGAACGAGACCAGCGGCTTTTCCGCCCAGGCTCTGTATTCCACGGAGCGCCCGCTGCTGCAAGGACAAATTCGGGAACAGGTGGCTCTTCTGCTGAAGGAATACGGCATCGAGGTTTTGGATTTTCTGCTGCGGGATGTGGATTTCGATCCTGATTTCGTAGCGGCCATTGAGGCAAAAACCATTGCTGAAAATCAACTGGCGCAAAAGCAATTTGAGATCGAGCAGGCCCGCCAAGATGCCCGCGCCATCATTTCTCAAGCTGAGGCGGAAGCCGGTCAATTGAGAGCCAAAGCACAGGCCCTCACCCAAAATCCGCAGTACCTAGAGGTGGTCAAAGCCGCGGTACTGGGATCCCGTCTGGAAACTTTGATCACCAAATAACTCAACAGGAAATCAATCCTTTTAGCCTGTCCCCAATTTCCTCAGCTCTTCTCACCGACCCTAAAACGGGAGCAGCCGCCATGTATCCAACAGGAGAAGCACCCCACAGCAGAGCCGGTTGGCTGACCGCGGGAGGGATCGCCCTCTTGGCAGCTCTGGGGATGTTCCGCTCTTGCCTGTACGTCACTTTGCCCGGACATGCCACTGTAGTGTTCAATACCTTTTCCGGGCTGCAAAAGGGGCGGGTAGAATTGCCGGGGGTCATCTTCCGGATTCCAGGGATCGAAACGCCGATCACCTACACCGTGCTCACCCGCGTTTGGGAGTTTACCAACGACCCCGCCTCGGCCAATGCCATCAGCAACGCCATCACCGTGAACACCGCCGATGGGCAAGCCTTTGCCATCGATGTGGCCATTGCCCTCAAGCCCAACCTCGCCACTTTGGACGAGCTGCACGCCAGCATCGGCGAGAACTATCTTTCCACGGTGGTGGTGCCGGTGGTGCGCTCCAAAATCCGGGATATCTCCGCCTCTTTCAATTCGGAAGACTTTTACCGGAAAAGCCAGCGGGCTGCCATCGAACAACGAGCGCTGGACTTGATTCGCCAAGAGATGCCTACTGTCAACCGCGATGGCCAAACCCTGCCTCTGGTGCAGGTGGAGGGCCTGTTTCTGGGCAACCCCAATTTCCCACAAGCCTTAAGAGACTCGATTGAACGCAAACAGGTGGCCTCGATTACAGCACAAACGGCGGCAGTGCGGGCGCAAATTCAGGAAAAAGAGACCGAGCGGCTGCTGATCTTGGCGGCGGCCAACCAGCGGGCCATTGAGCTGAAAGGACAAGCGGCAGCGCAGAACGCGCAACTGGCGGATCTGCTGTTCTACGAGAAGCTGCAAGAGCGCATCCAAAACCCGACGGGCTCGCTGCCCCGTTTGCGCATCATCCGCGTCGAGGGAGATGCCACCGTGTTTCTCAATGTGGATCCCCATCAGGCAGCCCTGCAAAGAGGGCAGTAGGTTCAGCGAAGTTGCGGAGTACAGTCTTAAAAACCTGGGTGTAGAGTGTGTCTAGATACGAGGGCTGAGGGATGCCGTTTGAGTTTGTTGGCATCCTACCGCCAAGTGTTTGGACTGGGATCCCCTGTGGGGTTGCGCCGAATCCGGCTAAGGGGGAAAGCTCGTACTCGATGCAAGGCTAGGTTTTACCACCATGAACTCCCACCTGATCCACACCCCCTTTCCCCGTCTAAACCCGAAGCTGGCGGAGGCGGATCATGTTTTGGTGGTGGACGATCAGGCCAGCAGCCGCCTCTACATCGGTGAGCTGTTGCGGTCGGCCCACTTCCGCGTGAGCGAGGCCACCAACGGCGAAGAGGCTTTGGAGGCTGTGGAGCGGCTTCGGCCAGACTTGGTGCTGTTGGATGTGCTGATGCCGAACATGAGCGGGTTCGATGTCTGCCGGCAACTGAAGGCCAATGAGCTGACCCGCCTGATCCCCGTTGTGCTGATCACTGCCCTGACCGACCGCTCCAATCGCCTGATGGGGATGCAGGTGGGGGCCGACGACATTTTGACCAAGCCCTTCGATCACGTGGAGCTGCTGGCGCGGGTACGCTCATCCATCCACCAAAAGCGCTTGAACGAAGACCTGGATCACGCTGCCAGGGTGTTGTTTGCCATTGCCCGCGCTGTGGAGAGCCGGGATCCCATCACGGGTGACCATTGCGAACGCTTGGTGGCCATGGGGGAACAGTTTGGCCGTTACTTGGGGCTGTCTCGTCAACAGATCAAGGCCCTGCGCTGGGGCGGCTACCTGCACGACATCGGCAAAGTCGGGATCCCGGATGCGATTTTGTGCAAGCAGGGCAAGCATACCCCGGAAGAATGGGAGATCATGAAATCCCATGTGTTGATCGGCGAAGACATTTGTCGGGGCTTGCGCACCATGCAGGATGTGCTGCCGATCATCCGCCACCACCACGAGCGTTGGGATGGCAGCGGCTACCCGGATGGGCTGGCAGGCGAAGAGATCCCTCTGTTGGCCCGCGTCTTTCAGGTGATCGACATTTTCGACGCTCTGATCTCCTCTCGCCCCTACAAACCGGCCCTGACCGCCGAACAGGCCCTGGAAGTGCTGCGGGAGGAAACCCGCAAGGGCTGGCGGGATCCGAACTTGGTGCGCGAGTTTTGTGACTTTATGTTTGTCACCGCCTTTAATTTGGTGGAGGCGGGATAGGGTCTGGAGGGCCGGGCCAGTCTGGAGAGGCGGCTTTTGGGGTTTGAGCGGCAACGATTACCCCGGCTACACGGATCCCGGCAGCGGCCAACACCTGCTGGGCGGCTTGAACGGTAGAGCCGGTGGTGTAGATGTCATCCACCAGCAACACCGGTGTGGCCGGAACTTGTTTCAGGGCAAAGGCCCCGGCCAAGTTGTGCTGTCGTTGCAGCGGGTTGAGCTCATGTTGAGCCGCTGTGGCCCGCACCCGCACCAGAGCCTCAGGCCAATGTCTCAGACCTGTCCGCTGGCAAAAGGCTTGGCTGATCAAGGCGGCTTGGTTGTAGCCCCGTTGCCGCAGGCGCTCCGCATGAAGCGGGATGGGCACCACCGTATAGTCCAAGCCATAGGCCCTACGGGAGCCTGAAGACGGCTGTCGGCTTTCCACCCAGCGGGATCCCAGCCATTCTCCCAAAACCGAGCCAATGCGCCGTTGTCCTTCGTACTTCAGGCAATAGATGGCCCTGCGCAGCGCCCCCCGGTGGATCCCCCAGGCGTAAAGTGGCCAAGGCGAGGTGGTGACTGGCCAAGTGGCAAGGCGCTCCGCCTGCAACCGCCTTTGACAGTCTTGACAGAACACGGCCTTGGCAGGGCGCCGGCAAAGCGGACATGGAGGCACAATCCACCAATCTAACCAGCCCATCGTCTGCTAGGGATCCTTTCTGGTGTGCAGAGTCTCCTAAAAAGCTGAGGCAAGGGGGGAACGAGGCCGAAATTCAGACTCGGCCAGGCTAACAGCCCAGCAGTCCATCCCCAAGTTGACGCTGGGATCCCGCCTTGCTAGGATTCAATATCGCCGGATAATTCAACCGGATAATTTAAAATTTAAGCCGTGACCTTCTCTGCCAGCCCATGCCCACCATTCAGCAACTGATCCGTGAGGAGCGCAGCGTTGCCGCTCGCAAAACCAAGTCCCCTGCCCTGAAGGCTTGTCCACAGCGGCGGGGGGTTTGCACCCGAGTGTACACGACAACGCCCAAAAAGCCCAACTCGGCCCTGAGAAAAGTGGCTCGCGTTCGCCTCACTTCCGGCTTTGAGGTCACTGCCTACATTCCTGGCATCGGCCACAACCTGCAGGAGCACTCTGTGGTCATGATTCGCGGTGGGCGGGTTAAGGATCTGCCCGGCGTGCGTTACCACATTATCCGGGGCACCCTCGACGCTGCAGGGGTCAAAGACCGCAAACAAGGCCGCTCCAAATACGGGGCGAAACGGCCCAAGCCGGGCCAAGCTCCAGCCGCCGCTGGCAAGAAAAAATAGCTTTGCCCTCACCCTCAACCCTCCATATCCCACTCGTCATCTTTCTTTCTGCCATCCCCATCTGAACAAGCAACCCAGCTCCTATGTCTCGCCGCAACCGTGCCCCTCGTCGTGATGTGCCCCCGGATCCCAAGTATGGGAGCCGTCTGGTTACCATGCTGATCCGCAAGTTGATGATGAGGGGTAAGGCATCCCTGGCTGCCAGGATCCTCTATGAAGCTCTGGACATTGTGCGGGAGCGCACTGGCCAAGACCCACTGCCCTTGCTGGAAAATGCTGTTCGCAACGCCACCCCACTGGTGGAGGTGAAAGCCCGCCGGGTGGGCGGAGCCACTTATCAGGTGCCTGTGGAGGTGAGAGGAGAACGGGGCACTTCCCTAGCGCTGCGCTGGTTGGTGACCTTTTCGCGCACTCGTCCAGGTCGCACCATGGCCGCCAAGTTGGCCAATGAGCTGATCGATGCAGCCAACGAAACCGGCAGCGCCATTCGGCGGCGAGAAGAGGTGCATCGCATGGCCGAGGCCAACAAAGCCTTTGCCCACTACCGCTACTGAACTAGCCTGGCGGAGCAGTGGAGACTTTTGGGATCCCTGTTCTGCCCAGCCCGAGTTCCAGCGAGGTGGAGAAAAATCGGCAAAAAAGATTAGAATTGTAAAGGATTTTTTAGTTTGCCCAAGTTGCAGGGCGACGAGGATTGGGAGGTTGACGTGGCACGCACAGTTCCCCTAGAACGAGTCCGAAACATCGGCATCGCGGCTCACATCGATGCTGGCAAGACCACGACCACAGAGCGGATTCTCTTCTACTCCGGTCTGGTGCACAAAATTGGCGAAGTTCACGACGGAACTGCGGTCACCGATTGGATGGCCCAGGAGCGGGAGCGGGGCATCACCATCACCGCTGCGGCCATCACCACCCGTTGGACTAAGCGGGATCCCGCAAATCCTTCCCAGCCCCTCTCCGGCGCACCGGAGTACACCATCAACATCATCGATACTCCTGGGCACGTCGATTTCACCATTGAAGTTGAGCGCTCCATGCGGGTGCTGGATGGGGTGATCGCCGTCTTTGACTCGGTGGGCGGCGTGCAGCCTCAGTCTGAGACCGTCTGGCGGCAAGCCAATCGTTACAATGTGCCCCGCATTGCCTTCGTCAACAAAATGGATCGCATGGGGGCCAATTTCCTCAAGGTTTACAACCAGATCCGGGAGCGCCTCAAGGCCAATGCTGTGCCCATCCAACTGCCCATCGGTGCCGAAGACGGGTTTTGCGGCATTGTTGACTTGGTGCGGATGCAAGCCCGCATTTATATGGATGAGATCGGCAAAGACATTCGTCCGGCCCCCATCCCTGAGGAGATGAAAGATCTCGTGGCAGAGTATCGGGCCAAGCTGGTGGAAGCAGTGGCCGAGACGGACGAAGCTCTGATGGAAAAGTACTTCGCCGAAGAAGATCTGAGCGAAGCCGACTTGATGGCGGGTCTGCGCAAAGGCACGATCAGCGGCCAAATTGTGCCCATGCTGTGTGGCTCTGCCTTCAAGAACAAGGGAGTCCAGATGCTGCTGGATGCGGTGGTGGATTACCTGCCCTCGCCTGTGGATATTCCGGCCATCAAGGGGGTGCTGCCGGATGGCTCAGAAGTGTCCCGCCGTGCCAGCGACGATGAGCCCTTCTCTGCCCTGGCCTTCAAGTTGATGAGTGATAAGTACGGGGATCTCACCTTTATTCGCGTCTACTCGGGGGTGTTGACCAAAGGTACTTATGTGCTCAACTCCACCAAGAACAAGAAGGAGCGAATTTCGCGGTTGGTGGTGCTGAAGGCCGATGAACGCTTGGACGTGGATGAGCTGCGGGCAGGAGATCTGGGAGCTGTGGTGGGCCTCAAGGACACCACCACCGGAGACACCCTCTGCGACGAAAATGCGCCGGTGATCCTAGAGTCACTGTTCATCCCAGAGCCGGTGATCTCAGTAGCGGTAGAACCCAAAACCAAAGCCGATATCGATAAGCTCTCCAAGGCCCTGCAGGCCCTGGCCAAGGAGGATCCCACCTTCCGCGTGTCTGTGGATCCCGAGACCAATCAAACCATTATCTCTGGGATGGGCGAGCTGCACCTGGAGATCTTGGTGGATCGGATGCTGCGGGAGTTCAACGTAGAAGCCAATGTTGGCAACCCACAGGTGGCCTACCGCGAAACCATTCGCAAGCCGGTCAGCCGCGTGGAAGGCAAGTTTGTTCGCCAGAGCGGTGGCCGTGGCCAGTACGGCCATGTGGTGATCGACCTAGAGCCGGCGGAGCCGGGTACAGGATTTGAGTTCGTTTCCAAGATTGTGGGTGGCGTTGTGCCCAAAGAATACATTGGGCCAGCCGAGCAAGGGATCCGAGAAGCCTGCGAATCCGGTGTGCTGGCGGGCTATCCCCTGATTGACATCCGCGCCACCCTGGTGGATGGCTCCTACCACGAGGTGGACTCCAGCGAAATGGCCTTCAAGATCGCCGGTTCGATGGCTCTGAAGGAGGCCGCTCGCAGGGCAAGCCCTACCCTGCTGGAGCCGATGATGAAGGTCGAGGTGGAAGTCCCTGAAGCCTTTGTGGGGGATGTCATCGGGGACATCAACGCCCGCCGCGGCCAGATGGAGGGGATGAATACAGAAGGCGGCATTACCAAAGTCAATGCCAAAGTTCCCTTGGCGGAGATGTTTGGCTATGCCACCGACATTCGCTCCAAGACCCAGGGTCGAGGCACCTTCACGATGGAGTTCAGCCACTACGAGGAAGTTCCTCGCAGTATCGCCGAAGCCATCATTGCCAAAAACAAAGGAAATGAGTAGCTGACTGAAACCAAAAAGGAAGTGATGATTCATGGCACGCGCTAAGTTTGAACGCACCAAACCCCATGTCAACGTTGGCACCATCGGCCATGTTGACCACGGCAAGACCACCCTGACGGCTGCCATCACCACCACCTTGGCTGCTTTGGGTCAGGCCACAGCCAAAAGGTACGATGAGATCGACGCAGCGCCAGAGGAAAAAGCTCGCGGCATTACCATCAACACCGCCCACGTCGAGTATCAGACTGCCAACCGTCACTACGCCCACGTGGATTGTCCCGGCCACGCCGACTACGTGAAGAACATGATCACAGGCGCGGCTCAGATGGATGGGGCCATCTTGGTGGTGTCTGCAGCTGATGGTCCCATGCCCCAAACACGGGAGCACATCCTGTTGGCCCGTCAGGTAGGGGTGCCCAGCTTGGTGGTCTTTCTGAACAAGGCAGACATGGTGGACGATCCAGAGCTGCTGGAGTTGGTGGAGCTGGAAGTGCGGGAGCTCCTCTCCAAATACGACTTCCCCGGCGACGACATCCCCATCATTAGAGGATCGGCGCTGAAAGCTCTGGAACGGATGACTGCCAACCCCAAAACCCAGCGGGGCGAAGATCCTTGGGTGGACAAAATCTATGAGCTGATGGATGCGGTAGACTCCTACATTCCCACGCCGGAGCGGGATGTGGACAAGCCCTTCCTGATGGCCGTGGAGGATGTCTTCTCGATTACCGGTCGGGGTACGGTGGCCACGGGCCGGATCGAGCGGGGTCGCATCAAGGTGGGCGAAACGGTGGAACTGGTGGGCCTGCGAGAAACTCGCTCTACCACCGTTACCGGCCTGGAGATGTTCCAGAAAACCCTCGACGAAGGGATTGCCGGCGACAACGTTGGTGTGCTGTTGCGGGGCATTCAGAAGAACGAAGTGGAGCGCGGCATGGTGCTGGCCAAGCCCAAGACCATTACTCCTCACACCAGCTTCGAGTCTGAGGTGTATGTCCTCAAGAAAGAGGAAGGAGGTCGCCACACGCCGTTCTTCGCCGGCTATCGTCCCCAATTCTACGTGCGCACCACCGATGTAACCGGCACCATCTCTTCCTTCACGGCTGATGACGGATCCCAGCCAGAGATGGTGATGCCTGGTGACCGCGTTAAGATGACGGTGGAGCTGATCCAGCCCATCGCCATTGAGCAGGGGATGCGCTTTGCCATTCGCGAGGGTGGCCGTACTGTCGGAGCGGGTGTTGTCTCCAAGATCCTGAAGTAAGCTGCTTTTTCCTGGCAGGGATTGAGTGCCGACGGCCCCAGACCAACTCGGTCGCAACAGTGGTGCGGAGCACTTTCCCTGCTGACCTTTTCGAGTCCACCGTTCTCTGGATTGCTCTCCGGCCATGCCTACTTTGACCCAACAGAAAATTCGCATCCGCCTGAAGGCTTACGATCATCGGCTGCTGGATACTTCCTGCGACAAAATTGTGGATACGGCTCGTCGTACCGACGCCGTACCTGTCGGCCCGATCCCTTTGCCTACGCGGCGCAGAATCTACTGTGTGCTGCGTTCCCCCCACACCGACAAGGACTCGCGGGAACATTTTGAAACCCGCACCCACCGGCGCATTATCGACATCTATTCCCCCTCTTCCAAAACCATCGATGCTCTCATGAAGCTGGATCTGCCGGCAGGGGTAGATATCGAGGTGAAGCTGTGATGGATCTGCAGGGATCCCCCGCTTTCGCAGTCATTTCGTAGAGCTTGGATGAGGGCAGCAGCGGGTGACAACATCGGTTGATCCGGTCGATCGCGATAGTGGTGCAGACCCCTCTCAGGGGTTGGCAACTCCAGGAGCGGCCCAATCCCCCATTCCGGTTTTGGTGGTGGGGGCCCTGGGCAAAATGGGGCGAGAGGTGGTGCGAGCCGTTGCCCAGACGCCCGACATGACCCTAGTGGGGGCGGTGGCCCGCTCTCAACTGGGCTCGGATATTGGCGAGGTGCTGGGCCTGGGATCCCTGGGGGTGGAGATTACCGACGACCTGCCGGGGCAGTTGCTGAGGTTGTCGCAGCGCAGCAGCCGCGGCGTAATGGTGGACTTTACCCATCCTCGGTCGGCCTTTGAACATGTTCGCTCGGCCATTGCCTTTGGCGTACGCCCGGTGGTGGGGACGACGGGCCTGACGCCGGAGCAGGTGGAGCGGCTGCGGGATCTGGCGGATAAGTCCGGTGTGGGCTGTTTGATCGCGCCCAATTTTGCCATCGGCATGATTTTGCTGCAGCAGATGGCCCTGCAGGCGGCCCAGTATTTTGACCATGTCGAGATCATCGAGCTGCACCACAACCGCAAAGCGGATGCCCCCAGCGGCACGGCTCTGCAGACGGCCCAACGGCTGGGGCAATTGGGCAAGGCCTTTAACCCGCCCGTTCGCGACAGCGGGACGGAGTCCTCAGTGGAAGAAAAAGAGCTGATCCCCGGTGCGCGGGGAGGGATCCCCGGCCCCAACATCCCCATTCACAGCGTTCGTCTGCCGGGGTTGATTGCCCACCAGGAGGTCATCTTTGGTGGGATGGGGCAAACCCTCACGTTGAGACACGACACCACGGATCGGATAGCTTTTATGCCGGGAGTGATCCTGGGGATCCGCAAGGTGCTGCAGCTCAAAGGTTTGGTCTACGGGCTGGAGCAAGTGTTGAGCTAGCCGGTCAGGGGAGGGATCCCGGCCTCATCCAGAATGCGGGGGATGAGGTGCTCGGCTTTGACGGCCATCAGATGCACCCCATGGCAGATCTGGCGGGCCTGACGCACCTGTTCGGCGGCAATGCGGATCCCTTCTTCGAGGGGGTGGGCGGCGTTGGCCAGCCGCTGGATAATCCCGTCTGGGATCTTCACTCCTGGCAGGTTGCGGTTGATAAACTCGGCATTTTTGGCCGACTTGAGCAAAAAGATGCCAGCCAGGATGGGCTTGCCGGCGGGACGGCCCAACTTATCCATGAAGCGCTCCAGCTGCTCGAAGTCAGTAACCATCTGGCTCTGGAAAAATTGGGCTCCGTTTTCCAGCTTGCGGTGGAAGCGCCGCTCCAGGCCGGAAAAGCTGCCCGATTGGGGTTCTACTGCTGCCCCCGGCAACAGATGCGTGCCCCCATCCGGGAGAGGTTTGCCGTTGCAATCGAGGCCATTGTTCAGCCGTTGGATAAGCTGCAGCAGGCGCACCGACTCCAGATCGAATACGGGGCGGGCATCGGGGCAATCGCCGATGTGGATGGGATCCCCGGTGAGGGCCAACACATTGCGCAGGCCGAGAGCTGAGGCCCCCAACAGATCCCCCTGGAGGGCCAGGCGGTTGCGATCCCGACAGGCCAACTGCAGGATCGGTTCAACGCCTGCCTGATGCAACAGCAGCGAAGCTGCCAACGGGCTCATGCGGGCCATGGCTCGGTTGGAGTCCGTGATGTTGATGGCATGCACCCGCCCCTTGAGCTGCTGGGCCAAAGACAGCAGGGTGCTGGTGTCGGATCCCTTGGGGGGGGTAATCTCGGCGGTGAGCAGAAATTCCCCCTGCTGGATGGCCTGGGCGAAGCGGGACAGGGGAGGTGATGAGGGGATCAGGGCCACAATTTCGGCAGAAAGGGTAAAACGGGCTGGCCTATTATCGACTTTTCCAGGAGGTTTTTCCAGACAGGTCGTCCTTTCTCAAGGCTTGGGCGAGGGAAGGGGGCTGGGCGGGGGCTGCACCCGCATTTCCCCCAGCCATATCTGGGGATCCCCCTGTTGCAGATGCTGCCGCCAATCCTGTGCTGCTGCAGGAGGGATCCCGTCCCCGCTCAAGGCCCAGCTCCAGCCGATCACCTGAGGCCAGCGCTGCGCCTCCAGACCTTCCAGCAGCGGTTGAGAGGTTGCTGAGCCCGGAGCCGGCCCGCGGATCACCACAGGCACTTTCGGGTTGAGGGCTTCGAGGCGACGATACACCGATGCAAAGGTGGCGGGATCCCCTGCTAGGCTCAGCCAGTCCATCCCAGGGAAGTTAGCCCAGGCGGACACGGCCTCTGCATCTTCTCCGTCCAGCTCCACCACCCAGAGCAAATTGGCCGGGGACTCCGTCCCGCTAACGCGAACAGAGCGCAGGGTTTGCATCAGGTGTTGGTAAGCCCGTTGTTGCAGCGAGGACTCCGTCCCACCAAAGGGCTCCCCACCGCTACCGCGAGCGCGTTCGGGATCCCCGTCGCCAACAACGACGGCCAGGATGATGGGGGTGGCAAAGCGCTGGATCCCGCGGGCCCAAGAGCGCAAGGTCTCATCGTGATCCCCATTGGCCAAGGCAGAAAGTTGGGCTGGATCTAGCCGCAGGCGCAGGTAGGGGACTGAGCCGCTTTCCCGCAGGCGACTGGCCAACTGCTGTGGAAAGTCCTGGCGGGGATCCCAGAGGTGATCCACGGCTGCCCAGGCGGGGGGTTGACCGATGGCCTGGCGATAGGCGAGGAGTTGATCCCAAGTGGGAATGCCCGGCCAAGCGACCCCGTGATACAGCCGACCCGGAGGCGGCGGCAGCGGCCTACCCCGTTGAAAGGGGGCAGAGTCAGGTGGGATCGGCGAGGTAAGGACAACCTCCAGCCGCAGCGGCGGCAAAACTTCACCGGCATCGGGATCCGGCAGCGAGACAGGAAGGATCCAACTGCGCTCCTGGAACTGGCCTCTGCTGATCTGCTGGGTGTGGAAGTCCTGAGGAGGCGGCAGCGGTTCTAGGGCCTCTTCCCCCAAAAGCGCCCGCTGAACCTTTAGGCGCACCCCTTCGCCGGGGTGAATCAGGGGCGTGGTGGTATCCAGATGAAAGCTGCCGCTGAGCGTGATAGCAGCACGGAGTCCTGGACGGCTGGAAATCTCATGGGGCTGCACTCGAAAGGAGAAGGTGAGCTGATCAGGGCGATAGGTGCCCAGAGCGCGGGAAGGGGGAGTGGGGGGCGGGGATCCCGGCTGCCATCGGAGGCTCTCGCAGTCGGTGCAGGGGAGAATGGCCTGCGGATGGAGCGAAACGGGAGCCTCGCGGGCGGATTGCAGTTGCTCAGCAGTGATGACAAAACTGGCCCAAAGGTGTTTCAGACGGGGCTCCCGACCAGGCTGAATATCGGAAAAGGATCGGCCTTCGGGAGTGGCCGTCCGCGTGCCGACAGCAGCGCCATCCAGAGGGACTGTAGAAACCGGGTCGCCAGCACATCCCCCCAAAAAACCAACCGACAAAATCAGCAGCAGCGCCCAGCCGCAAGTGCTCCGCACCGCTACCGCGACCCAGGGGTCGAGTTTGCAGTTGGATGGCTGGATCATGATCTCACCTCAATACACCACTCCTGCCCGGCTACCGAAGGGAGTCGATGCCGCTCTCGTCTTGTGGACGGTGCGGTTCCCGACGGGGCACCAACGCAAACGGCCAGCAAGATCCCTTTCCCTCCGGTTGCTAGAGGGATCCTCGCCCAGAGGCACACCCTTTGAGATTGATCCCGATCACACCCGTTGCTGAACGGGAAAGGTCTCCGTCCTGCCCAGGCGAACTATCCCTGCGGCACGGTTGCGACTTCTGGGTAAATGGTCAGGATCCCTTCGTAGAGGATTTGGCCGGGCTGCAACTCCAGGCGGTCAATGCGCACGCCCGGATCCAACTGAATGGGGAAATCGGCCAGGCCGGGGATGGGGATCTCTTGGCCTTCGCTCACCCAAAGGGGATTGACCAGCCGCAACCGGTTGGGGCCTTGGGCTTCTAGGCCGGTCAGCACCGTCACCGGCGCTTCCACCCCTTCCGGAGTGGTCAGGTTAGCCTGGATGCGCAGCCGACCCTGTTCCAGCGTGACCTGAGGCTGGCGGATGAGAAAGGGCACCACTTGGCCCCCAACAGGCAACTGCACCTGGGCCTGAGCCAGTTGGGCTTGGATGAGGGGAGCCTGGAGGGTGCGGTTCAGGTCTTCCTCGGTAAGGCGCAAGCTCACCTGCACCGGCACAGGGGCCAATAGCCGCAGCGGGCTCCGTCCCTGGATGGCTTCGCCCACATTGAGGCGAATATCCTGGCCCCGCAGCCGCAGATGGCTGACCTGAAAGCCTTGATAGCTGAGGTTGTCTCCCGACACCTGGGCCTGAGGGATCTGCCCGTTCAAAATCTGGGCGTCGGAGCCGGCAATTTGCACTTGCAGGTTATCGACCCTCTGCACCTCCGAACGGATCCAAGCGGCCACCAAGGGGCTGAGAAGGGATCCGGCAATTTGGGCAAATCCGGGCCAAGGCCAAAACATGGTGGGTAGGCTGAGCAGCAGAGCAAACCCCAGCCGCTGCCCCGCTTGCGAAAGCCGTTGGCGGCGACAGGTTGCCGATTGGGTTTGGAGAGGAGACGGATCTGGACTGGGCCGATGGCAAGACGTGAGCAGCACTGGATACCTCAGGAGCAACGACAAGCGATGGTTTCCACCCAACTACGACCAGACTAGGGCAGGACTTCTCTGCCGAACAGAGGGATCCCCCGCACACTTGGAGAGGCTATCCATCCGTCAACTGCCACCAAAGATACCCCAGCCGCAGGTAGTGAAGCCGTAGCCAGGGCAAAGGGAAAGAGCGGGGCGGCTGGCGAAACAGAGCGCTCATCTGAGAAGGGATCCCGGCAATCTCCTGGGCCAGCATTTTGCCCGCCCACACCGCCGTGGCTACACCGCTGCCGTGATAGGCCAGGCCATACCATAGGCTGGGATCCGCCGGCGAAGGGCCAATATGGGGGTGAAACTGCCGAGAAAGGCAGACCAGTCCATTCCAGGCGTACTCGATCTCCACCCCTTCCCAAGCAGGGAAAAGACGATAGAGCTGTCGAGTCATCCAAGTGCGCAACTGCTGTCGCTCCGTCGGGGTATCGCGGGTGCCACCCCGTCCCCCAAACAGCAGGCGCCCATCCGGCAGCAGACGGTAATAGAACAGCAGCCGCCGCATGTCGTAGAGTGGCGTCGGATCCCACCACCCCTGCGCTTTCTGCTCCTGAGGCGTCAGAGGTCGGGTGACCAGGATGTTGGACAGTGCCGGCAACAGGGATCCCGCCAGTTGGGGATACAGGGCCTCTGGGGTGTAGCCATTGGTGGCAATGACCAAGTGCCGAGCGCGCACCGTTCCTCCCGGCGTGTGGCAGCAGTGGTGGGATCCCACCTTTTCCCAGGCCGTGACCGGACTGCCGCTGTACAGCTTCGCCCCCCACCGGTGGGCCGCTTGGGCCAGTCCTTGGGTGAGCTTGAGGGGGTTGAGGCCAAACCCCACCCCGATGTGCAAAGCGCCGTGGTTCTCTTGGCTGTTGAAGCCGCGTTCCCGCAGCTCTTTGGGGTTGAGGAGCTGGGCCGGGTAGCCCGCCACCTGAGTACAGATCTGGTACTCGGCCTCTAACTCCGACCATGCCTGTGGACGATGGGCCACTGCATAGCAGCCCTGTCCCTGAGCCTCTAGGGAGAAGCCCTCGCTGGCCGCCAGCTCCTGAACGGTTTCCACTGCCTGCCATTGATCCCGGTAGTAGCGCTCTGTCTCTGCCAGGCCCACCCGCCGCACCATCTGGGTGTGGGTGAGGTGGCTCGACCCCACCCCGCAAAAGCCACCGTTGCGTCCCGAGGCCCCCCAACCCAGGGATCCCGCCTCCAGCAGATAAGCATGGATGCCGTGGTCGCGGGCCAGGTGCAAGGCCGTCGATAGCCCCGTCAATCCTCCCCCCACAATGACCACCTCCGCGCCCACCTGCGCTTGCAAAGGTGCCGGATGCCGCCAACCGGGATCTGCTATCGTGCTGTCCCAGTAGCTGCCGACCGGGCAGGCAGGATCGTAGGTGCTGGCAGGATAAAGGCCCTTTCTCATACGAGCAATGGGAAGAACATCTTGCTGGGCAACGCCGAAGTGCTCGGTACCGCTGAGGCGACCGGTCGCAGGACAAGTGCTGAAGGGGATCCCCTCACTCCTGGGCAACGCTGTCGCAACCGGCAGCAGCGGCCTCCATATCGGCAGGGGTATTGCAGTCCAGGAAGATCTCAGGAGTGTAGAGCTCCACCTCCTGTACCCGCCTGCCCAGATCCTGCAACAACCGGCGCAGGCCCAGGGTTTCTTCTCGGAGATCCAACAGCTTTTCCCGCAAGCGCCTGTCGATCAGGGTAGGGTGCCCCCGTCGTCCTCGATGCACCGGCACAGTAGCCCAAGCGCGGTGGCGCAGATGGTACTCCAGCAAGCTGTGGTAGATCCACGCCGGGCGGGGCTGATCCACCGCCGAAATGGCCAGCACCTGAAAATCGGCAGGGATCCCTTCCACCCCTACCCGAATGGAGTGGGTCTTGCCCAGCTCAGGAGCCGGATTGACCAGCACCTCTGCCCCTGCCAAGTGGGGTTGGGCTGCCGCCAAATGCTGGGATCCCAGCACCACCCAGGGTTGAAACCCCGCCTGTCGCCACTGAAAAATCTGGTAAGAGAGCAGGGTTTGCCCGTCTTTCCAGGGCAGAAAGGCTTTCGGCTCTCCCATCCGCGTGGAAAACCCAGCCGCCAAGATCAGCGCATGCAGCTTCGGCTCATTTGCCAAGGAGCTTCACCAGCAGAATGCCAAACAAATATAGAAACGTCACAGCCCCGGCCAAAAGGCTCTGGGTGAGGGGATCCGTCGAAGGGGTGAGAATGGCCCCCGCCACCACCGCGCCCAGAACCACGTAGCGCCAGCCCTTGAACATCTGCTCGGCAGTCACCAGCCCCAGCGCCCCCAGCAGCGCCTGCAAAATCGGCACCTGAAAGGCCAGGCCGGTACTGAACAACAGCAGCAGCACAAACTCAAAGTAGCGGTCAATGGACCAAGCCTGATCCACCACCCCTTCGCCATAGCGAATGAAAAAGTTAAGCGCCGCCGGAATGAGGAGATAGTAGGCAAAGACCAAGCCGGCCACAAAGAGAAGGCTCGATCCCAGCACCACCGGCCCCAGCAGCTTGCGCTCCTTCACGCTCAGCCCCGGCAAGACGAAGCGGGCAATTTGGTAGAGCAAAAAGGGTGTGGCCAGCAATAGCCCCGAGTAGGCCGCCACCTTCACAGAAACGAAAAAATACTCCCCCGGCGCCAGTTGCAAAAAGGTAACCCCCCGAGCGGGCACCTCCAGCAGGGCGACAATGCGATTCACCACGGCAAAGCAGGCGATGATGCAGATCGCCACCGCGATCACGCTGGCCAACAGGCGGCTGCGCAGCTCTTCCAAGTGCTCCATCAAGGTCATTTCGACCTCGTAGGGAAACTCCGGATCCCGCACCCGACCAGGCTCAGGGGCCGCCGCGGCTTGCTTCGGGGACTCGGTCTCAGAGGCAAGGGTCATGGGCCAAGGTGTAACGAAACGTTCCCCGCTATCTTAGCGCTGCCCCCTCTCCAGGGAAAAGCACTTGTCGAGCCGCTATAGGGGGATGTAGCCCTGGCCTGTTAAGGGGATCCCGGGGCCTGAGCAGATGAAACTGGGAAGGGGAGCGGTTGCAGTTTTTAGCGCTTGCCCAAGCCCAGCGCCTTTTCCACCTGCTGGGCGGCGTAAGCCATGGCAAAGCAGCAGATAAAGTAGATCAGGCCGATAAAAAACAGCACTTCCCGCTGGGTGCCCAGCCAGTTGGGGTTGGTGAACACCACCCGCCCCGCCTGCAGCAGGTCGATGAGGCCGACAATGAACACCAGTGACGTGTCTTTGAAGAGGGTGAGGAACTCGTTCACCAGCGCCGGAACGGCTGCCCGCAGTGCCTGGGGCAAAATCACCAAAGCGGTCACTTGAAAGGGGTTCAAGCCCAGCGCCCGTGCCGCTTCTAGCTGGCCCAGCGGGATCGACTGCAGGCCGCCCCGCACGTCCTCGGCCACGTACACGGCTGTAAACAAGATGAAGGCCACCTCCGCCCTGATGATCAGGTTGACGCTGATCCCCCCCAGAAAGAAGGGCACCAACAGCCAGGCGGCAAACAGAATGGTGGTCAGAGGCACCCCCCGCACCAGCTCGATCACCAGCGTGCAGAAGATCCGGATTACCGGCAACGCCCGATTGGCCCGGCCCAACGCCAGCAACACCCCAATGGGGAAGCCGATGATCATGGCGGCTGCCGCCAAGATCAAGGTCAGCAGCAGTCCAGACAGTTGCTCAGCCCGCACTGCCGGCCAATTGGGGCCCAGGTCGCCCAGCAGCAGCTGCAGACAGAGGGGCAAGATCAAGGCCCAAACCCAGATGGAAGCCAGCCGCCAGGATTCCCGTCCCCGACTGAGGGCAATAGCGGCAAAAGTGACGCCAGAGCAAACCGCCAGCCACCCCTGCGACTGGGTTCCCAAAGGCAGGAACGCGGCTAAGCCCATAGCAGCTCCCAAGAGAATGAGGTAGTGCAGCAGCACACCGCCCCAAGCCCCCCCCGCTACCCCCAAGGTGGCCAGCACAATTCCCAACACCGCCCACACCCGCCACAGTTGGCTGCTGGGGTAGGTGCCGCTGGCAAAGATTTTCAGGTTGGCCGGGATCACCTCCCAGCGGGCTTGGGTGAACGCCCAGTTCCAGAACAGGGAAATTGCCCAGGCCAACACCAAGGCAGAGACCAAGGTGAGCAAGGTGCTCAGCCAGGAGTCGAACAGGTTGCGGCGCACCCAAGCCAGAGGACTTTGTTTCTCCCTGGGGGGGAGTACCTTTTCTTCTACAAGGGGAGAGGAGAGACTGCTGGGCATGGGTTAGCGCTCCACCAATTTGACGCGGGCATTGAGCCAGTTCATGCCGTAGGAAACCACCAGGTTGAAGGTCAGATAGGTGGCCATGAGGATGGCGAACATCTCCACCGAGCGTCCCGACTGGTTGATGATGGTGCTGCTGATGTTGAACAGATCGGAGAAGCCAACGGCAATGGCCAAGCTGGAGTTTTTGATCAGGGTGAGATACTGAGTGTTCAAGGAGGGGATCATGATCCGCAGGGCCTGGGGCACAATCACCAAGCGAAAGGTTTGCAGCTCCGACAGGCCGATGGCCCGGGCTGCCTCCCACTGCCCCCGCGGCACCGCCAAAAAGGATCCCCGCACCACTTCGGCGATATAGCAGCCGGTGTAGGTCACCAAGCCCAGCATCATGGCGGTAAACTCCGCCGAAAGCTGGATCCCACCCCGGAAGTTAAAGCGCTCCAGTACCGGGACATCCAGCCGCACCGGCGGCTCTGGGAAGAGCACCCAGCAGGCCACCGCCAGCAGCGCCACCCCCGCAGCCACCCACAGGTTCCGCTGCCGGGATCCCAGCTCGGGTCGGCAGACTAGGAGCAGCTTGCGGATCCCCCACCCAGCCGCGATTACAATGGCCAGCGCGGGAACCAGCCAGCCGCTGGGATCCAACCCGGGCAGCTTCACTCCCCGCTGGTTGATAAAGACAAGCCCGCCGATGGAGAGACTGTTGCGCACCCCTGGCAGAGTGAGGATCACCCCCTGGTACCAGAAGATCACGATCAGCAGCACCGGGACATTGCGAAAGATCTCGGTGATGACGGTAGCCAATTGGCGGGCCAGCCAGTTGCTGGAGAGGCGAGCCATCCCCAGGACAAAGCCCATCGCCGTCGCCAACACAATGCTGACTGCCGACAGCCAGAGGGTGTTCACCGCTCCCACCGCCAGAGCCTTCAGGTAGCTCTCGGAAGGGTCGTAGGGGATCAGCCCCTCGGTGATCCCAAAGTTGGCAGAGTTGCCCAAAAAGCGGAATCCCAAGCTGATGCCCAGGCGGCGCAGGCTGGCGAGGAGATTTTGGGCGAGGATCCCGAACACCAGCAGCACGGCCACGACAAAGGCCACCTGCAGCAGAACTTTTAGGATGCGCTCATTCCGCCACCAGGGGGGGCGAAGGTGGGACTGGTCGGACAGAGAAGTCATGCGGGGCAAGCAAAAATTCAGAGCACAGCAGAGAATAGGGGATCCCTGGCCGGTACTGACCAACCGGGATCCCTAGGCCCGGATTCCGAATCAGCCGATCAGCGGAAAGGCGGCGCGTACTGGATCCCACCTTTGGTGTAGGGCTGGTTCAAGCCCCGCGGCACGCCCAAGGGGGTCAGGTGGCGGTTGAAGATCTCGCCGTA
Organism: Thermostichus sp. MS-CIW-25; assembly: GCF_054060015.1. Taxonomy (NCBI): domain Bacteria; kingdom Bacillati; phylum Cyanobacteriota; class Cyanophyceae; order Thermostichales; family Thermostichaceae; genus Thermostichus; species Thermostichus sp. MS-CIW-25. Next base: position 18,602 of record NZ_JBSSCS010000015.1, on the reverse strand, counting down.
GTTGCCCACCGCCTTGATGACATTGACCACCCAATCCGGCTTCAGGCCCAGCAGCTCTCCCAGGTTGCCTTCCTGGCCCAAGAAGCGGCGAATGTCGGGATCCTCGGACTTGAGGAACTCGTCCACATTGGCGCTGGTGATCCCCTTTTCTTCTGCATAGAAGAGGGCGTAGACCGTCCAGTTCATAATGTCGGAGAAACTCTCATCTCCGTGGGGAACCAGCGGCCCCAAGGGCTCTTTGGAGATCACCTCCGGCAAGATCACGTGGTCGTCGGGAGAAGCCAAGCTGGCCCGGCGGGAGATGAGGGCGCTTTGGTCGCTGGTGATGGCATCGCAACGGCCCTCTTCGTAGGCGTTGAAAGAGGAATCATCGCCGTCGAAGGTTACTGGCGTAAAGGCAATGCCACGGGCGCGGAAGGTATCCGCCAAGTTCAGCTCGGTGGTGGTGCCGGCAATCACACAGATGGTGGCCCCGTTCAGGTCTTCCAGCTTTTCCACCCCCAGCGACTTCCGCACCATAAATCCTTGGCCGTCGTAGTAGGTGGTGGGGCCGAAGGTCACCGCCCACTCGCGATCCCGAGTGAGGGTCCAGGTGGTGTTGCGGCTAATCATATCGACCTCGCCCGACTGAATCGCAGACTGGCGATTGGCCGCCGTCAGGTAGACGTATCGAACCTTGTCCGGATCTCCAAAGAGAGCGGCAGCTACCGCCCGGCAGATGTCGATATCAAAACCCACATACTTGCCTTGGTCATCCAGGTTGCCGAATCCGGGCAGTTGGTTGTTTACCCCACAGATCAACTCGCCCCGAGCCTTGATGCGGTCGGTGAGCGGCCCCAGCTGCGCCCAAGCGGGAAGGGACTGCAGGCCCATAGACAACGCCAGTGCCCCGGCCAAGGGAGCCAATCCGTTCAAATGCTTTATCCAGTTCATAAAATTACCCCATGTCAATCCTCAAGATCTTCGTCGTCAACAGTCGTTCATACACGGCACTTCAACCGAGATACCGTGCCATTGGGTTACACTCCTGCCACACCCCATAGAATGGTTTGCCATAGGCGCCTACGGTTTTCTCAAAGCCTTACATGTCAGGGCATATGGAAATGTTGCAGAGGCTACGGTTGTGGCTCGGCCAGTTCTGCCATGGTACCCATGCCTGCTTTGGTGAAACTTAGGGAGTCACCCACCCATGCAAGGATCCCCGCACATAAGGTCTTCACTCTCTCCGCAAAGTGCAGCCAGCGCTGACATTATCCAATGCGAAGATGTTCACAAGTGGTACGGCGAGTTCCACGTCCTCAAGGGCATTACCACCCGCATCCGCCGCGGAGAGGTGGTGGTGGTCTGTGGGCCTTCAGGTTCGGGCAAGTCAACGTTTATTCGCACGTTGAACCGCTTAGAAGAACACCAGAGAGGGCGCATTGTGGTAGATGGCATTGAGCTAACCAGCGACCTGCGCAACATCGATGCCATTCGCCGCGAGGTGGGCATGGTTTTTCAACAGTTCAACCTGTTTCCCCATCTCACGGTTTTGCAAAATGTAACCCTTGGCCCAATCCACGTGAAAAAGATGAAAAAAAGTGAGGCGATAGAGCGGGCTATGGAACTGCTAAGCCGCGTGGGGATCGCCGAGCAAGCAGAAAAATACCCGGGGCAACTTTCGGGGGGGCAGCAGCAGCGGGTGGCGATTGCCCGCGCCTTGGCCATGAATCCGGCGGTGATGCTCTTCGATGAGCCCACCTCGGCCTTGGATCCAGAGATGATCAAGGAGGTGCTGGACGTGATGCGGGAGTTGGCCCGCTCGGGGATGACCATGGTGTGTGTAACCCACGAGATGGGCTTTGCCCGCGAGGTGGCGGATCGGATTATCTTCTTCGACCGCGGCAAGATCGTGGAGGAAAACACCCCCCAAGAGTTTTTCAGCAATCCGAAAGAAGAGCGCTCCCGCCTGTTTTTATCCCAGATCCTTTCCCACTAGCGAGTCCTTCAGAAGGGGGTGAGGCGTGCCAGAAAAGCCCCCTCCGGCTCTTGATAGACAATCTGCCCCTGCCAGCCGTTGGCGTGGGCACACTGCAGCAGGGTTTCCGGATCTACAAATAGCCAGGGAAAGGGATCCCCCCGCTGGCCGTTGTACTCGGCTACAAAGTTCACTACCTTGGCTTTTGCCTCGCTCCCTTCCTGCCAATCTTCTGAGCCACCTGCTTCGAGGTGGGCAGGAGCGGCCAGCTTGCCAGAGGGATCTTCCAAGTTTTCTAAACGCCCTCCCTCTTCTGCCGGCAGATTCCGCAGATCTGCGAGGTCGCTGGCATCGCTCAAATCGGTGGAATCCAGGAGCAACTGGCCAGTGGGCTGAACCCAGTGGCGAGCCAGGCGCAAAAAACGCTCCAAGCCCGACAGGGATCCCGCCAAGCCGACGCCGTTCATCAGCAGGAGTAGGGTATCGAAGGGCTCTCCTGGCCCCGCCCAGTGGAAAAGATCGGCGGCAATGCGGCAGCGCACCCCCCGCTCTGCCATAATCTGCAAAGCCACAGGGGAGCGATCCAAAGCGGCCACGGCAAATCCTTCTTCCTGCAGCAGCAGGCTGTGGCGGCCCGTACCGGCGCCGATGTCTAGCACCCGACCGCGGCAGAGTTCCAAGGCCAAGGCTTCCACCTCCGGCAGCTCCTGGGTGAAGAACACCTCTGGGGAGACCACCTGGGGCTCTTCCGCCAACGGGATCCCCTCCAGGCCGTAGGCATGCAAGAGCAGGGATCCCTTGGCCTCTCCTCGGTGCCAGTCCCATAGGGCTTGCTCTAAGGGATCCTGAAGTGGGTAATTCTCGACAGCCTTTATCATGGAAGGGGAAAGCTAAACCATTGACCCGATGGCCATCGTCGCCTTTCTTTACGGTGCCGCTATCGTCCTTTTGCTGATTGCAGCAGTGGTTTGGGCAACATCTCGGCAGTTCAATGTGGAGACCGAGACGCAGATTGGCACCTCGCCAGAAGAGCCCTCCGAGACCTCATCCGTTCCCATTTCCATTGTGGAGCAGCTAGAGCGCCAATACCGCAACAGCCCTTCCTACCGTCCCGATCCGTGACATACTCCCGCACTCGGACATGGTCCGCTATACCTACGCAGTTGTACAATACCCTTCCTACCGTCCCGATCCGTGACATACTCCCGCACTCATGCTGATGCATAGTCGGAGATCCTTAGAGATCCTTGGAAAGATGACTTTTGAGGATTCCTGAGGATACAAGCAGTGTCTTTGCTGGCCAAAAGCTAGCGTTTTCTCTCTCTATATATGGTTGCCAAGTCTCCACCACCCATTGTCTACATTGCCTTGGGGCTATTGCTACTCTGGGGCGGTCATCGCGCTTGGCAGGCGGGCTATGTTCGCTGGCCGGAAGGCATTTCTCTACCGCCAGTATCGCTGCCAGGGTTGGGGGGTGGAGCACAAGATCTGCTCCTGACCAGCGGCGAGCGCACCTTGTTTGCCGATAGCAGTCCCGCTGCCGTTGCCGCTGCAGAGCTGTTGCGCCAAGGTAACCTCAGCGCAGCCATCCCGGTGTTGGAGATGGGGCTGCAAAGCAACCGCAACGACCCGGAAGCTCGCATTTTCTTGAACAATGCCCGTGCCCAGCAGCAGGGCAGTCCCTTGAGCCTGGCGGTGGTGGTGCCCATCTCCAGCAACCCCAACCGCGCCAAAGAGACCCTGCGCGGGGTGGCGCAAGCTCAGGAGGAGCTTTTCCAACAGGGGGGAATCGGAGGACGGCTGCTGCGGGTAGTGATTGCCGACGATGGCGATAACCCTGAGCGAGCAGCAGCGGTGGCCAAAGCCCTGGTGGCGCAGCCTGAGATCTTGGGGGTGATTGGCCATAACACCAGCGATGCCACCCTGGCTGCAGCCGAGGTTTATCAGCCTGCCGGCTTGGCGATGATCTCCTCCACCTCCACCAGCACTCGCATCAGCATGCTGGGGGATGCCATTTTTCGCACCGTGCCCTCGGATCAAGTGGCCGGCACACAACTGGCCCGTTATGCTCTCAGCACGTTGCGGCTGCAAAGGGTGGCCATCTTCTACAACCCCAACAGCGCTTACAGTACCAGCCTGCGGGACGCCTTTGCCTCCACCCTGACCAGCGAAGGGGGCATCGTGCTGGCGGAGTTCGACTTATCGGCGTCGGACTTCAACCCCCAGGCCAGCCTGCAAAGGGCCGTCGGCCAAGGAGCCCAGGTAGCTTTTTTAGCTCCCACGGCTTCCGTAGCCGAAAAAGCGCTGGCCGTAGCCCGCGAGAACGCTGTAGCTGGTAAGCCCCTTGCTCTTCTGGGCGGCGATGTGCTCTTCAGCCTCACCACATTGCAAGAAGGGGGAGCAGCGGTAGAGGGCTTGGTGGTGGCGGTACCCTGGCATCCCCAGGTGCCGCGCAACCGCGAGTTTGCCCAGAAGGCAGCCCAGCTCTGGGGAGGGCAGGTGAGCTGGCGCACCGCTCTGGCCTACGACGCCACCCGGGCTTTTTTGCGAGCCATCCAGCAGGGATCCCCCAGCCGCAGCGCTGTTCTCGCCGCCCTGGGCGACCCGAACTTCCGCTTGCCGGACGGCGCTTCCGGAGAAGTGCGCTTCTTGCCCTCCGGCGACCGCAATGCTCCCCATGTGCTGGTGCGGGTTGAGCCCGGCAACCGCTCCGGTACCGGCTACGATTTTGTGCCTCTCCCCTAGGGATCCCGGCAGACGCTACAGTGGGGGATGCTCTCAATCTCCTCAGAATCGAATGGATCCCATGCCCACTCGGATCACAGCCTGCTTTCAGGCGCTGCGCAGCCGTGGTGAAAAAGCCCTCATCCCCTACCTCACCGCTGGGGATCCCAACTTGGAAACCACCTTTGAGGCTTTGCAGGTTCTGGATCAGAGCGGCGCCGATCTTATCGAGCTGGGGGTACCCTACTCGGATCCCTTGGCGGATGGGCCGGTGATCCAAGCAGCAGCCACCCGCGCCCTCAGTCGGGGAGTCACTTTGGGCGCCATTCTACAAGGCTTGCGCTGTCTCTCGCTGCAGGCCCCCCTGATCCTGTTCACCTACTACAACCCCATCCACCAGCTCGGCATCCCCAACTTTCTGCATCAACTGCGGCAGGCCGGCTGTGCCGGCTTGGTCGTCCCCGATCTGCCTCTGGAAGAGGCGGGATCCCTGCGACAAGCAGCCCAGGCCGAAGAGATCGACCTCATCCTGCTGGTGGCCCCCACCAGCCCCCCGGAGCGCATGCGCCGCATTGCCCAGCAGTCCAGTGGCTTTGTCTACTTGGTCAGCACCACCGGCGTTACCGGCGAACGGGCCACCCTGGAAAAGCGGATCCCGGCTTTGCTGCAGCAACTGCGCCAACAAACCCCCCTGCCGATTGGGGTGGGCTTCGGCATCTCCACTCCCGACCAGGCCCGCCAGATCGCTCTCTGGGGAGCAGATGCGGCGATTGTGGGCAGCGCATTTGTGCAACGGCTGGCCAAAGCCCCCACGCCTGAAGAAGGACTGCAACAAATAGCTCACTTTTGTCGAGCTCTCAAAGCGGCTCTGCAAGAGGTGACCACTCCAGAGCGCTGACCGAAGCGCGAGGAGCGTGGAGCGGCGGAAAAATCCCCCGGCTTTAGCCGTGGGGAGAACGTCAGTTCTGTTCAGGAGGGCGCCAACTCAGGTTGCTTCCATCTCAAAACAAATGTTTACATTCCGTAAGCCAGCCTGTAGACCCATTTCCCCCCTGCTGCGCCCCACAGTCGGGGGATCCCAGGCTAAGCAGACATTTTGGTATCGATGGGTTTGTAAATCTTCACAAAACACTCATCCCTCCCGCGATATAAAATTAGGCTGGATGCTCGGCTGTCTGAAAGTCGCAGAGGTTCTTGACCTATCTAAAAATTGGGGGGTTCGGTGGGGGTAGTTTTGAGCAGCCTGCTGCCACGGAATCCCCAGTTTTTGGAGGTCAAAGAGGATCCCGCAAAAAAGCTTGGGATTTGGCTTTTGGGAGGTTCAGCCAGTCGCTCATCGCTTTTTGGAAAGACCAGAAGGAGATCCATCATGCAAGACGCCTTTACCCGGGTGATCGCTCAGGCAGATGCACGCGGTGCCTTTTTAAGTGACCAAGACTTTGACCGTCTGGCGGCTTTGGTGGCAGAGGGCAACAAGCGCCTGGATGCCGTCAACCGCATGACCAGCAACGCCGCCCAAATCGTAACCAACGCAGCTCGGTCTTTGTTTGCTCAAGAGCCGGATCTGATCGCTCCCGGTGGCAATGCCTACACCAACCGTCGCATGGCCGCCTGCCTACGGGACATGGAGATCATCTTGCGCTACATCACCTATGCCACTTTGGCCGGGGATAGCTCTGTGCTGGAAGATCGCTGCCTAAACGGCCTGCGGGAAACCTACATTGCTCTGGGGGTGCCCACCACTTCTGTGGCCAACGGCATTGCTGCCATGAAGAAAGAAGCCCTGGCCAAAATCATGGATCCGAAAGGCATCACCCCTGGCGACTGCTCTGCGCTGCAAAGCGAAGTGGCCAGCTACTTCGATAAGGCTGCTGCCGCCATCGTTTGAGCTTTGGGTCGAAGCTGGCTTAGTCGTCCCTTTTTAGATCGGTTAGATCCCTTCATTTCTGATAGGCAGGTGGAGATCCAGTCCGCCTTTCCTACAGAATGTTCGTTAACAACACAATTGATGAATTTAGGAGTTGCAAGGTGAAAACCGTCATCACTGAAGCGATTGCTGCCGCTGACAATCAAGGGCGTTTTCTGAATGCCAGCGAGCTGCAGGCCGTGAATGGTCGTTACCAGCGTGCTGCTGCTTCTCTGGAAGCGGCCCGTGTCCTAACCAACAATCAGCAAACCCTGGTGCGGGAAGCGGTGCAGGAAGTGTTCAAGAGGTTCCCTTACTTGACCCAGCCGGGTGAAATGGGCCACGGCGATGTGTTTCAGGCCAAGTGTGCCCGCGACATCGGCTACTACCTCCGCTTCATCACCTATTCCCTGGTTGCGGGTGGCACCGGCCCCCTCGATGAATACTTGGTAGCCGGGCTGCGGGAAGTGAACCGCTCCTTTAACCTCTCTCCGAGCTGGTACATCGTGGCTCTGCAGTACATGAAGAGCCGCGCTCTGGGCATGCTGAGCGGCCAAGCGGCCAACGAAGCTGCCATCTACTTCGATTACGCCATCAACGCCCTCAGCTAAGGGATCCCAGGGCAAAGATCCCCGCTTGTTGGGAGGGGACGATCTCTTTCTTCGTCTTCCAAGTGTGTATCTCTCCAGAGCAGGCGGCGGCTCCAGAGAGGTCTATTCCACCTGTTTCTAGGTTGGCTTAGCGCCTCGGCTCCCTTTGAGCCAGTTGGGTTAGTCGCCTGCTCTCTAGTCTGGGGGAGTTAACCTCTGGGTTCTAGACATTGCCTGGTGGCAACGCGGCTGGCCCGCGAAAGTAGCCGGTACAGCTTGTCCGGCGCTTGGTTGCCCCTGACAGTCCTCTAAACGAAATCTGATAATAATTGGGGAAAGCGATGTTCGGTCAAAGCACCACCAGCCCTGAAGCTCTGACAGAAGCCGGCAGCCGGGTTTACCGAGTTGAGTACACCGGCCTGCTCAACCCTCCCGATGCTCTGGCCACCTCTGCCAAAGTTCGCCGCAGCACCCTGAGCGCCACCGTCCCCTACAGTCGGTTGTCTGCCGAGATGCAGCGCATTCTGCGGATGGGTGGCAAAATCGTGCAGGTCACTGCCTTGTCGGGAGCCAATGCCTCTCCTGCTCAGGACAACGGTGCTGCTGAGTAAGGGATGCTCGACGGCTAACTGAAGTTACCGGCAAGGTTGCCCAGGTGTCATGAACAGCTCTGCAACGGTTCGTATGGCATCCAACACGGCGGTGCTGCCACAGCAGCTTAGCTGGGAGCAGGCGATAGCCCGGCTGCAAGGGGATGACTTGCAAGATCGCTACTATGCCGCCTGGTACTTGGGCACAGTTCGGGATCCACGTGGGGTAGAGCCACTGCTTTTGGCGTTGCAGGATGAACGGGATCGCACCGCCTTGGGGGGCTATCCTCTGCGCCGCAATGCTGCCAAGGCCCTGGGGCAAATCGGGGACGTGCGGGCCGTGCCCGGTTTGATCGAGGCCCTCACCTGTACTGACTTCCACGTGCGGGAAGAGGCTGCCTATGCCTTGGCTCAATTGGGGGACAAGCGAGCAGTGGATCCCTTGCTGGCACTGTTGCAGTCTCGCGAACAGGATCAGCCCTGGGAAGCCCTTATCGAGGCACTGGGCCAGCTTCAGGCCACCGAGGCTGAGGCAGCAATCCGACCCTTTTTGAGCCATCCCTCCGAACGGGTGCGTTCGGCAGCGGCTTGGGTGCTCTACCGCTTTACGCAAGCCGAGGAGCTGACCCAAATCCTAGTGGCGCTCCTGGCCCACTCCAACTCCAGCTTGCGACAGGCCGCTTTGTTCGACCTGGCCGAATCGGGATGGGTGGCGGGGGCACCGCTGTTGGCAACAGCCGACGTAGCGCTCAACCTGCGCATCAATGCTCTGAAGCGGCTGTTCGATGTGGCGCTTCAGTTGGGGCGGGTACCGCCGGCTCAGGTGGCGGCAGCGATCCTTCCGCAACTGGAGAGGCTCTTTTAGGATTTTGGGGCGCTCAGTGCCTTTGATTTAGATCATTTCAGATGCTTCAACTGTACCTTTGACTACTCGTTGCTTATGTCCTCCACCTCGGCTGCTCAAGCGCTTCCCACTGCTGTGGCTCAACTGGCGGCAGAGTTGGAGCAGGCCACGTCGCCTGAGGACTTGCTGCGGGTGGTGAGGGCGCTGGGGGCTCTGGGCCAAGTGGAAGGGATCCCCATCTTAATTCGCGCCTTTGGGTTTAATCGCCCTGCAGTTGGGGAGGCTGCTCTGGAGGAGGTGCTGCGCTTTGGGGAGGCGGCGGTGCAGCCCTTGCTGAGCCATATTGACGGTTTCGATTACGGGGCGCGGGCCTATTCGGTGCGGGCTTTGGCTCGCATTGGCCATGGGGATGCCTACCCCCTTTTGGCAGAAGCCATTGTGGCAGACTTTGCCCCCAGTGTACGGCGGGCGGCGACCCGTGGGCTAGGACGAGTGGCGGCCAAGCGGCCCTTGCTCGATCAAGAGCGAGCCTTGCAACTGTTGCGGCAATGTCTTGCCGATGCCGATTGGGGAGTCCGCTACGCCGCCGTTGGATCCCTGACGGACTTGGCTCGCCAGGGTGAACAGTCCCTGCGACCCTCAGCCGAGGCTGCGCTCCAGATGGCCTTGGAAGATGCGGATCCTCTGATCCCTCTCCGCGTCCAGATGAGCCGGCAGGAGTTGGCTGCCGAGCCTTAGCTTCTCTGCTCTAGTGTGTCTTTCTCGGTTTTTCTCGTTTTTTCAGGAGCACCACCTATGTCTCTTCCGTTGCTTGCCGATCGCCCCACCACCCAAAATGAGCGGGTGCCTCGCTACTTTGTGCCCAGCGACGAAACCCCGCCGGTCTACCGTCCTGACGACCCGACAGGAATTGACAACATCATTCGCGCCGCCTATCGCCAGATCTTCAGCGAGCATCTGATGCTGGAGAGTTATCGGCAAAAAGCTCTGGAGTCCCAATTGCGCAACGGGGCAATCTCGGTCAAAGAGTTTGTGCGCGGCCTGGGCAAGTCGGAGGTGTACCGGGATCTGGTCATGGTTCCCAACGACAACTACCGCTTCATCGAGGTCACCTTCCAGCGCTTTTTGGGTCGGCCCACCTACAGCCAACAGGAGCGCATCAAGTACTCCATCATCGTTGCCACCAAGGGGCTAGATGGCTTCATCGACGCTGTGGTGGATAGCGAAGAGTACAATGCCGCCTTTGGGGACGATGTGGTGCCCTACCAGCGCCGTCGCCTGTCGGAAAAGCCCGCCAACCTGGTAACCCCCCGCTATGGAGCTCGTTGGCGCGATGTCTCCGGCGTGAAGCGCTCGACGCGGGAAGTGGTGCGCACCTATCGTCTCACCCGTCCTCCCAAAGCCGGGGATCCAGAAAACTTCCTCAACATGGCCCGCATGCTCAATCCCAAGCCGGCTGCACGGCAAAACATCAGCGTCTTCGATCTGAAGATCCCGGACATGACCACCAGCCGCCGCTAGGACTGGGCAAGCTTCCGGGGACAACCCTTTGCGGGCTCTGCCGGGCCGATCGATCCGAGGCTGTTCGGATGGGTCGGCCTGCCGCTGTGCCTGGGGCAAGATTCGTTATAATCCTGGTGATGCTTCTTAACACTTGGGTCGCATGAAGAATCCGGTTGTGCGGGCTTTTTTTGTCGGCAAGGCTGTGGCGGATGTCCTACGGGAGCGTTTGGAAAGCGCCCTCACCGATATTGCCGGAGAAGTGGGCAAGGTGTGGGCCGAGCTGCAGGAGGGCTGGCAAACCTTTGCCCAGGATGTCATGACCCGAGCTGAGGCAGAAGCATCCGTGGCCGCCCAGGAAAGGGTGCCGCCTCCTTTCCAGACAGAAGATTTGCAGGCAACTCTGGACGACTTGCGGGCGGAAGTGGCGCAGCTGCGCTCCGAGTTGCAGAAGTACCGGAGTCGAAACGCTTGAACGCGAGCCTTTTGGGATCCCGGACTTCTTTGGGATCACAACCCGTCAAGCCCTATACCGCCTACCGTTGGGCCCGGGAGAACTACACTCGCCGAGGCCGCCTGTTGGACATTTGGCGATTTGTGCTCACCTGGCTGTTTTACCTTTGGCTGGATCAGCAGGCTTGGAGCTATGGGGGGCAACCCACGCCTGAGCGAAAGGCCAAGCGCCGCCGTGCCAGAGCCGTTTGGATCCGCGAGACGCTGCTCAACTTGGGCCCTACTTTTATTAAAGTGGGGCAGTTTTTCTCCACCCGCGCCGATCTCTTCCCCCCGGAATATGTCGAGGAGCTCTCCAAGCTGCAGGATCGGGTGCCTGCTTTCAGCTACGAACAGGTGGCGGCAATCGTGCAGCAGGAACTGGGCAGGCCGATCACCCAAATCTACAGCTATTTTGATCCCACCCCTTTGGCCGCTGCCAGCTTAGGGCAGGTGCATCGCGCCAAGCTGAAAACCGGGGAAGAGGTGGTGGTGAAGGTGCAGCGTCCGGGGCTGACCCGCTTGTTCACCATCGATCTGGAGATCTGCCGCGGGATCGCCGAGTTCTTTCAGTATCGCACCCCTTGGGGTGGGCCAAGCCGGGACTGGATCGGCATCTATGAAGAGTGTCGGCGCACCCTCTGGGAAGAGGTGAATTACCTCAATGAGGGCCGCAATGCCGATACCTTCCGCCGCAACTTTCGGGATATGCCGCAAATTGCCGTCCCCAAAGTGTATTGGCGTTACACCTCTCCTCGCCTGTTGACGTTGGAATACCTGCCGGGGATCAAAATCAGCGATTACGAAGCCCTGAGCGCGGCGGGGCTGGATCGCAAGGTTTTGGCTCGTCTGGGGGCAGAGGCTTATCTGCGGCAACTGCTCAAGGATGGCTTTTTTCACGCCGATCCCCACCCTGGCAACATTGCCGTGAAGCCCGATGGCACGCTGATCTTCTACGACTTCGGCATGATGGGCCGCCTGCCCTCCGATGTGAAAGAAAAGCTGATGGGCACGCTGGCAGGTGTGGTCTCCAAAAATGCCGATCAGGTGGTGGCCTCGCTGGTGGAACTGGGGGTGCTGGTGCCCACCGCCGATCTGGCTCCCGTGCGCCGCTCGGTGCAGTACATGCTGGATCACTTTATGGACAAACCCTTTTCCGGCAACTCAGGAGAAATCTCGGTGGCGGCCATCAGCGAAGACCTCTACGAGCTGGCCTACGATCAGCCGTTTCGCTTTCCGGCTACCTTCACCTTTGTGATGCGGGCCCTGACCACGTTGGAGGGGCTGGGGAAGGGGCTGGATCCGGAGTTCGACTTTATGGAAGTGGCCAAACCCTTTGCGGAGGAGCTGATGAGTTTGAACGGAAGCGAGACCGAGACCCTCTTGGCCCAGGTTGGCCGTCAAGCGGCTGAGTTCACCAGCAGCAGTCTCAGTTTGCCCCGCCGGATCGAATTGACCTTGAGCAAGTTGGAACAAGGGGAGCTGCGCCTGCGGGTGCGTTCGAGCGAGACGGAGCGCTTGCTGCGCAAGCTGAACAACACCGGGCTGGGAGTCATTTACGGGGTGTTGTTTGCGGCCTTTTTTTTGAGCGCAACTCAGCTCTTTTTGGCCGGACATGCTACCTTAACGGTTATCGCTTTGGTTTTGGCTGCCCTCGCTGCTCTTGCTTTACTCAGAGTACTCTTAAGGTTGAATCGGTCAGAGCGATTGATGTGATGCGACGATATGCCTGCGCTACGGATCCCGGCAAGCTCCGCAGCAGCAATCAGGATGCCTACTACTGCGATCCGGAGGGACGCTACTTTATTGTTGCCGATGGTATGGGAGGACATGCTGCTGGGGCTACAGCCAGCCTGTTGGCCGTCGAGACCATCCGGGAATATCTGGATCGAGGCTGGAAAAACGTGCCGGCGCCCCGGTTGCTCAGCGAAGCCGTAGAAGCGGCCAACAGTGCCATCCTCAAGGATCAGCGGGAAAATCCAGAGCGGGCAGACATGGGCACTACGGTGGTGGTGGCCATGGTGGATCCCAAGGGCAACTGCTGGAGTGCTCACATTGGCGATTCTCGCCTCTATCGCCTACGGGGATCCGAAATGCAGCAAATGACCGAGGATCACACCTTAGTGGCTCGCTCCATTCGACTGGGGGAGCTGACCTATGAGCAGGCCCGGATTCACCCTTGGCGACATATTCTCGAGCGCTGCCTGGGCCGACCCGATGCGGGTCCACCTTCTGTGCAGCCGATTACAGTTTACCCAGGGGATCGCCTGTTGTTGTGTAGCGACGGCCTAACTGAGGAGCTGGACGACGAAGTGATCATCGAGTACTGCCTGCAGGTGGAAGATTTGGAGCAACTTCCCCTAAAGCTCATCGAGGCGGCCAAAGAGCGGGGCGGGCGAGACAACATCACGGTGGTGATTGCCGAATACGCCTAGTTTGCCCCCGGCTAAAGACGGTATTGGCGGTACACTTCGCTGGCAGCCCGGTGCAGCAGGGAGTGGCGATACACGAGGCGGTTGAGGTCTTTGCCGTAGCCGCCGCCGATGACGCAGGCGACAGGATAGCCCTGCTTTAGACAAGTGTTCAGCACTTGCATGTCTCGCCGAAACAGGCCCTGGTCGCTAAGGGCCAGCTTGCCCAGGAGATCTTCCTCGTGGGGATCCACACCGGCATCGTAGAACACCAGATCGGGGCGCACCTGAGCCAACAGATCGGGCAAGTGGTCGGCCAAGGTCTGGAGATAGGCTTCATCTTCCATGCCTACCGGCAGGGCCACGTCCAGGTCGCTCTGCTGCTTGGTGGCGGGGAAATTGGCCTCGCAGTGCACGGAAAAGGTGAACACCCGCGGCTCGGAGCGGAAGATCCAAGCAGTGCCGTCTCCCTGGTGGACATCCAAATCCACGATCAAGAGCCTTTGCACTAGCCCTTGCTGCAGCAAGACTTGGGCGGCAATGGCCAGGTCGTTGAAGATGCAAAACCCAGAGCCGTAGCCGGGAAAGGCATGGTGGGTGCCACCGGCGGTGTTGCAGGCCAAGCCATGGCGCAGGGCCAATTGGGCGGTCAAGACGGTACCCCCCACCGCTCGACAGGTGCGCTGCACCAGCTCTGGGCTCCAGGGCAGGCCGATACGCCGCTGCAATTTGGCTTCCAGGGATCCCTCACAGTAGGCCCTGACGTACTCAGGGGTATGTACCGACTCAATCCAGGCGAGAGGGGGCAGCTCAGGGTGGTGCACTTGCTGGGGGCGGATCACCCCTTCCCGCAGCAGCAGCTCTTGCAAGAGGCGAAATTTCGGCATGGGAAAGCGATGGCCCGGCGGCAGGGGGGCACTGTAGTCGGGGTGGTAAACAATTGGCAAAGACATCAAGGGCAATCGAATTGACGGCGGTGAGCATGGCCTATAACGGCTCCAGTGCTTATGGTAGAGGTAGCCCGCTCCTGCCGGATCCCTTCGCGAGGCTTGCAAACCTGTTCTCTGTACCGCCGCGATTCCCTATGTTTACTGCGTCGGATCCCTTTTTGGGTCGCCTCTTGGCTCAGCGTTATCGACTCGTACATCTGCTGGGACAGGGGGGCATGGGGCGAGTCTATTTGGCTCAAGATTTGCTCTTTGGTGGGGTGGAAGTGGCTGTCAAGCTGCTCTCCCAGCCGGCAATGGATCAGCGCACCCGCCTGCGCTTTGAACGGGAAGCGAAAGCCTGCGCGGCTTTGGGCCAAAAAAGCCTGCACATTGTCAAAGTCAATGACTATGGCCTTACCCCCGATGAGGTGCCTTTCTATGTGATGGAATACCTGAACGGCCAAACCCTCAAGGATATTCTGGCCGCAGGGGCTTTGCCTTTGGAGCGCTTCTTCCGGCTGGCCCGTCAAATCGGCTTGGGGTTGAAAGCAGCCCACGAGGGGATCCTCATGGAAGGGCAACGGGTGCAGGTGATCCACCGCGATTTGAAGCCGGCCAACGTGATTGTAGTGCCTGATAGCAGTTTTGGGGAACTGGCGAAGCTGGTGGATTTCGGCATTGCCAAGCTGCTCAACAGCCATGAATCTTTGAGCTTTACCCATGCCTACCTGGGAACGCTGGCCTATTCTTCCCCGGAACAGCTGGAAGGGTTGCCGCTGGACGCCCGTTCCGACATCTACAGCTTCGGGATCATGCTGTACCAGATGGTGTCTGGCCAGATGCCCCTCAAGCCCACCACCGAATCTTTCCCGGGCTGGTACCAGGCCCACCACAAGCACCGGCCCATCCCTCTAGAAGACTGGGGACTGAAGTTTCCGCTGCCCGCCGGTTTGTCTGACTTGATCCTCGGTTGCCTGGCCAAAGATCCTGCCGCCCGCCCGCAGTCGGTGGCCAATGTGTTGGCGGAGCTGGAGCACATTCAAGCCAGAGCACAGGGATCCCAAAAAGGATCTCCAGAGACCGTTGCCCTTCAATCTCCGCTGATCTCCTCTGGAAGTGTTGCCTCTGGCCCACTTTCTGGAGACCCCACTGCTGTTGCGCCGCCCTTGGCCGCATCAGGTACTCTGCGGCTCAGGCCCTTGACGGCGGCCACGGAGGTCGAGAACGGGGGATCCCTGCTTTGGGTGCGCCTGATTCCCTTTCTGATGGGCGGGCTGCTGGGCTGGGTTTTGGTGAGTTGGCAATGGGGACAGTTGCTGCAGCGCCCCTCGGCCCCCCGTGTTTCCGGGCCAGGATCTCGTCCGGCACTGGAAGATCCCATTGCCCCAGAGAATGCCCATCCTATGCCTGGGGAGCTTGTCCCTGAGCCCCTTGTTTTGGCTTCAGAGCAGAACGGACGGCGGGATCCCGCGCCGGAGCTGGAACCCTACAACAGGAGCGAGCCGGTGTTTCGCGCCTTTCCCCTGGAGACTTCCCGCGAGACGGTACGAGCCAGCCTGGGATCCCCCAACCAGCAGGGGCATGGTGCTTGGCCCAACACCGTGTATGACCTGTATCGCCTTGGCGGGGTGGACTTGGGCCTCACCTACGACGAATCCAGTCTGGCCCTGCGGCAAACCGAAGCCACCGTCACCGATGGCGTACCCACCCCGCAAGTGGAAGGCCTCTTGGAGGATATGCTGCAAGCCCCCTTGCCTGCTCAACTGCAGCGAGAACTGCAGGCTGTGCGCGAGGGACGTTCCGGGCGAGTGCAATTCCGCGTTGGCCCCTGGGCCGGCAGGATCGAACGCAACGCCCAAGGCCATCTTTACATGGCCCTCTGGGATCCCACGCTGCCCAGCGGTGCTCCACCACCTTCCCCCTCCTCTCCCACCCTACCCCCGGCTGCCCCCGTTGCCCGGCCTCCCAAGGCCCGTAACCTCAATTCAGCAGCAGGCGGCCCTCGTCCCGGCCAGACCATGCAGGAGCTGCTGCGCCGTGCGCGCGAATTGCGGGGGAACTGAGCCATGTCTGCTTCTGAAGACAAAAAGCCGCTGTTGAGCACCGTCGCTCGCCTCTTCAAAACTCTGGCGAGGCCTTTCCCTGTCGGGCCTACAGCTCTCCTCAAACCCCCCGAACCTCCTCCCCCCAAGCGCCCGGTGCGCCTGCGGATTACCTGCCCAGGAGAGCCCCCCCAGGTGGTTGCCCTGAAGGGATCCGACATTCTCGGTCGCAGCCAGACAGTGGCCACCATTCGCATCCCTGCCCCCGCGGTGAGCCATCTCCACGCCCACATCCGTCCCCGCCCGGATTGGCGCCTGCCCGGTCTGGGTTGGCGGATCCCGTTGCCCCCTATTCTCTACTGGCTGGGGTGGAATGCCGGTCGCTACCAGCTAGAAGATCAAGACTCGACCAACGGCGTTTTCCGCCTCAAACCCTTCGGTGGTGTCGAGCGGGTGCGCCGGGTGATCTTGCGGCATGGCCAGCAACTGAGCCTTGGCCCGCCTCGGGATCCGGAGAGCGTCTGGATTCAAGTGCTGGATCCACCCCCACCACAGGTGTATGGGGTGCGTGGCTGCCTCATCCTGATGGTAGTCTTGGGGCTGGGGGCAAGGATTTGGATCGGCCATGAGTGGAGCAAGTTCTCAGTGGAGCCACCCCTCTCCGCGGATCGCAACCCCCTGATCGTCCTGGCCGGGGATCAGCAGACGGAGCTGCGCCGCCATCAGGGGGACACCTACCGGGAGCTGCCCAACCTAGAAGCTTTTGGCCCAATTCTGCCCAAGGTGGTGGTCGCCGCCGAAGATCACCGCTTTTACTCCCACTTTGGGGTGGATCTGCTGGGCATTGCCCGCGCCTTTTGGGTGAACCTGCGCTCGGGGGAAGTGCAGCAGGGGGGCAGCTCCATCAGCCAACAACTGGCCCGCACCGTGCTGCGGGACTACACCGGCTCCGGCAACACCTTCGGGCGCAAGCTGCGGGAGGCCGTCGCCGCCCTGAAGCTGGAACAGCGCTACAGCAAAGACGAAATCCTCGCTCTCTACCTCAACAATGTTTACCTGGGCAACGGCATCTACGGCTTTGAGACTGCCGCCCAGTTCTATTTCGGGATCCCAAGCCGCCAGCTCAGCCTTTCCGAAGCTGCGACTCTGGCGGCCATTTTGCCCGCGCCCAATGCCTTTAACCCTGTCGCCAACTATGATGCCGCCGTTCGGGGCCGGGATCGGGTGTTGGATCGCCTGAGCGAGCTGAAAGTCTTCCCCGAAGAGGAGATTCGGCGGGCCCGGCGCAGTCGCCTCACCCTCAACCCCCATTTGCGCTCCCAAACCTCGACAGTTGCTCCCTACTTTTACAGTGCCGTCTTCCAGGAGCTGCGGCAGCTCTTGGGCCAAGACCTCTCGGCAGAGGGCAACTTCATCATCGAAACCACGGTGCATTTGCCCTACCAGCGTTTGGCAGAGCAAGTCCTGGCCCAAACGGTGCGCGAGTCCGGATCCCGCTTGGGCTTCAGCCAAGGCGCTTTGGTCAGTCTCGACAGCCGCAACGGTGAAGTGCTGGCTTTGGTGGGCGGGATCGACTACAACGCCAGCCCCTTCAACCGGGCTACCCAAGCTCAAAGGCAGCCGGGCTCCACCTTCAAAGTGTTCACGTATGCGGCTGCCCTCACCCAGGGGATCCCTCTCTCCCAAGTGTTGTCTTGCGAGCCCCTCACCTGGGGCAACCTCACCTTTCGCGGCTGTCGCTCGGGAGCGGCCTCTATGGATTTGGCCCGCGGCCTGATCCTCTCCGAAAACGTGATTGCCCTGCGGTTGGCCCAACAAGTCGGTCTAGAGCAAGTGGTGGCGATGGCGCGGCAAATGGGCATCCAATCGCCATTGCAACCCTATCCTTCTATGGTGATTGGCACAATGGAGGTGAACTTGCTGGAGTTGACAGCAGCCTTCACTCCTTTTGCCAATCGTGGCCTTTGGTCAAGGCCCCACACCATCCGCCGCATCTTGGATAGCAGCGATTGCGCCAACCCCAACGACTTTCGCACCTGCCGTGAGATTTACCCTGGTCGGGAGGATCCCCGTTCTCAGCGACTTGTCTTACCAGAAACCGTCGCTCAACAGATGACAACCGTACTGCAAGGGGTGATCAGCTCCGGCACCGGTACTACTGCCCGGCTCGGCATTGGAGAAGCCGGTAAAACCGGCACCACCACCGCCAACAAGGATCTGCTCTTTATCGGCTACACGCCCAACCCTCCCCTGGTGACCGGCATTTGGCTGGGCAATGATGACTCTAGCCCAACACGAGGAAGCAGCAGCATAGCCGCTCAAACTTGGGGAAATTACATGAGACAAGTCATTCAATAGTTCGAAAATGGCTAGGTCGTGTTGATCTTATGTTAGGATAGAGAGAATAATTTATAGAGGAAAGAGGATGAAGTTGGTTTTTTTTAGATGAAAACAAATGGCAGAAGATATTGGCTTTTTTACAGACAGAAGAGAGAGTTAACATTGGGAAAGAAGCAAACTGCAAACAGTTTATTGAAGCAGTTCTTTGGATAGCCCGTTCCGGTGCTCCTTGGCGCTACCTCCCAGAAGGATATGGCAAATGGTACACCATCTATCA